>JAEYVN010000272.1 GCA_023431725.1 Pseudomonadota bacterium | reverse complement strand
CCCCATTATAAGCTCGCCCCGCGGGGGGTGACTTCGCGTCTGCGGGAGTTACGGAATGTCGGCCAAACTCAAGGACTACCGGCCCAGCGACAAAGAGCCTTTTATGAACGAGAAGCAGCGCGAATATTTTCGTGCCAAGCTCCTCTCATGGAAGGAAGATATCCTGAAAGAGGCGCGTGAGACGCTTCAGCATCTGCAAGATGAAAATCAAAATCATCCGGATATTGCAGATCGCGCGTCGTCGGAAACTGATCGGGCCATCGAATTGCGGGCGAGGGATCGTCAGCGCAAGTTGATCTCCAAAATTGATGCCGCACTGGCGCGGATCGATGATGGAAGTTACGGATATTGCGAGGAGACCGGCGAGCCGATCTCGTTGCGACGGCTGGAAGCCAGGCCCATTGCGACTTTGTCAATCGAGGCTCAGGAGCGCCACGAACGGCGTGAGCGGGTGTATCGCGACGACTGACGTTCGTCTGCCGCGCCAATGTTGACAAGCCCTACGGCTTGCGGGCACGACCGTAAATGCGGTCGCGCGGGCCGTTGGAGAGACCATGGCGGCGGCCGAGAATGGGAATGAATTGATCCAGGTGGTCGCGCTGCTCGGAGCTGGCGTGATCGCCGTGCCGCTCTTTAAGCGGCTCGGCCTGGGTTCTGTTTTGGGATACCTGACCGCCGGTCTGATTATTGGCCCTTACGGGATCGGTCTATTCACCAATCCACAGGCTATCCTGCACATTGCCGAACTTGGCGTTGTGATGTTTCTGTTCGTGATCGGGCTGGAAATGCAGCCCTCGCGGCTGTGGAGCCTGCGTGGTGAGATTTTTGGTCTGGGCGCCGCGCAGGTCGGTGCTTGCGGCGCGATTCTGACCGGCGTTGGCATTGCTCTGGGGCTGTCGCCAATTGTCGCCTTCTTCGCGGCTATGGGTTTCGTGCTGACCTCGACGGCCGTCGTCTTCCAGGTGCTGAACGAGCGCGGTGACACATCGACACCGGAAGGGCAGCGGATGATATCGATCCTGCTGCTCGAAGATTTGGCGATCGTGCCGCTGCTGGCGCTTGTTGCATTGCTGGCGCCAGGGACGGGAGGCGACAACCAGACGGCTGGCTGGATCACCGTGCTGGTCGCGATTGCCGCAGTTCTGGCGTTGCTCGCCGCCGGTCGTTGGCTGCTCAATCCGATGTTTCGCTTGCTGGCGAATTCGCAAGCCCGTGAGGTCATGACCGCGGCGGCTCTGCTCGTTGTGCTCGGCTCCGCGCTTGTCATGCAGATGTCTGGCCTGTCGATGGCGATGGGCGCTTTTCTTGCTGGCGTGCTGCTGTCCGAATCGACGTTTCGGCATCAGCTCGAAGCCGATATCGAGCCGTTCCGCGGCATTCTGCTTGGATTGTTCTTCATCAGCGTCGGCATGTCGCTCGATCTGTCGGTGATGGTCAGCGATTGGTCGCTCATCATTGCCAGCGTCGTCGCCTATATGATCACCAAGGCCATCGGCATTTATGGGGTGGCCCGGCTGTTCCGGGCGCCGCATAGCGAAGCGGTCTATCGCGCAGCCTTGTTCGCCCAGGGCGGCGAATTTGCTTTCGTTCTTTACGCCGCCGCCGCCAGTGCCGGTATCTTCACCGGCCGGATCAACGCGGCCATGACGGCGGCGGTCATTATCTCCATGGCGTTGACGCCGCTCCTGGTGATTTCGCTGCGCTGGCTGCTCCCCGTGCGCGAGCAGTCCCTCGACGGCGTGGAGGAAGCGCATGATCTGTCCGCGAGTGTGCTGGTTATCGGTTTTGGCCGCTTTGGACAGGTCGCGAGCCAATCGTTCCTGGCGCGTGGCTTCGACGTAACCATCGTCGACACCGATACGGAAATGATCCGCAGCGCTGCCGATTTCGGATTCAAGGTCTATTACGGTGACGGCGCCCGGCTCGATCTGCTTGAAGCGTCCGGTGCCCACAAGGCGAGGCTGATCGCTGTTTGCGTCGATCACCGCGAAACCGCGACGCGCATTACCGAACTTGTTCTGGCCGAGTTTCCGCAGGCCATTCTGATGGTCCGTTCCTTCGATCGCGAGCACGCTCTCGAACTGGTCCACAAGGGGCTCGACATTCAGGTCCGCGAGACCTTTGAATCGGCCATGAAGTTTGGCGAAGAGGGGCTTCGACAACTGGGCGTTCCGGACGAGGAAGCCGCCGAGATCGTCAGGGATCTGCGTGAGCGCGATGCCGAGCGCTTTGCGCTGGAACTGGCCGGCGGGCTCGGTGCTGGTGTGGACAAGCTCCACAGCAATGTGCCGAAGCCGACGCCGCTCACAAAGCCGAAGCGTGCGGGCCGCGTGATGGCTGAGCCGCCGCTGGACCAGGTCTAGCGAGATCTCATGCGCCGCGGCGCATGAGATACCAGGCAAGGGCCGCAGGAATTCCAAAGATCGGAATGAAGGCGCCGATCTCGTTGATGAGCGGGATGTCGGCTCTGAAATGTCCGTAGAGGCCGTTCGCGATCGCAAGAACGAGCCAGACCCAGATAAACCAACTTGCACCCGCGAAAGACTGGCCGATCAACCCCGGCCCGTAATGCATGATCGCAAGCAGGATCAGACCTGCGATCGTGACCATCAGAATGTGCATGAATGGCTCCCCGGATCGGAATCATAACATTCGCGAGCAAGCCCTGAAAGCGAGCGCGGCCTTCGGCAAGGGGAGCATGCCGAAGGCCGCGTCGTAACCGCTATCCGGTGCGCGCGCCGGACAGCGTGGGAGATGTCGGTTCTCGCCGATCAGGCGAAAACCGTTGGTTTTGCTTAGAACGGCAGGATGATGTCGAGCACCTGCTGGCCGTATCGCGGCTGCTGCAGGTCCGTAATCTGGCCGCGTCCGCCGTAGGCGATGCGGGCCTGGGCGATCTTGGTGGAGTCGATGGTGTTGTCGCTTTCGATGTCTTCCGGGCGCACGACGCCGGCGACGATCAGTTCGCGGACTTCGAAATTGACGCGAATTTCCTGTCGGCCTTCGATGACCATGTTGCCGTTCGGCAGCAGCTGGGTGACCACGCCGGCGATATTGGTCGAGATTTCGTCTTTACGGTCGATCGTGCCTTTGCCATCGCTTGATGCGGTCGAGTCCGTGTTGATCATCACGCCTGGCACGGTCACTTTGTTGAAAATGGGCAATTTCTTGTTGCCGAAGAAGGCGCCGACATTGACGTCCTCGGCCCCCTTGCGGGTGCGTTGGGTTTCGTTCTCGACTGAGGCCTTGTCGTTGAACTTCACCTTCACCGTCAGAATGTCACCGATCTGATGAGCGCGCTGATCCTTGAAGAAAGCGCGTGATCCGTTTCGCCAGAGCGAGTTCGGATTATACGATGCCGGTTGCGGCATCGGCATCGGCATTTGCACTGGTCTATAGCCGGCCACGGTGGTCGGGTTCTCGATCGGGGACAGTGGCGGTTGCTGGCCAAGATTGGCGACCCGATCGAGGGCTGCGCAACCAGACAGCAGAGTAGCCACACCGACGACCGCGCTCAGGGTCCGAAGAGGAGGCGAGAATAGAACGGATAGCATGGAACTCACTCTGCCTTATCGTCCCGCGACCAGTGCGGAAACCTGTTGGACGGATGCCTGGTGGTTGGCGGCGGTGATATGCGGCATGAGAGATGCGACAGTGACCTGTCCCGGCCCGCTGACAATGCCCTGTACAGTGCGCTTGGACTGAAGGTTCGTGATGTTCACAGTATCTCCGAGTGCACCGCCGTCTTCAGCTTTGCCACGGACGGTGAGAGAGATACCTGGCACCTGGAAATTCATGACCACCGGCTCACCGCGTTTGACCAGCTGCGGCTTGGCAATATCGCTGCTGCGGATCGGCTGACCCGGACGCAAGGCCTGCTGCAGCGCCATGCCGATCGCTGCCGTTGCATCGCGCATGGGCTCGCCCTGGATCTCTCGCTTCGCGCGCTTCTCGATCGTGACATCCGATGCCCGCAGAATGTCGCCGCGATTGAGCGTGCGCGTCGCAATCAGCGTGTCATAGGCCTCGCTGGCCAGGCCGGTAATGCGCGTGTCCTTGTCGTCGATCCGGAAAACGACGTCGAAGCGACCACTGCGATCGAAGCTGACCCGGACCGGCATCAAAGGACCGTTGTCGGTTGGATCGACATGCATCGTTTGCAACGGCATGTCGGTCACGACGGCGATGTTCGCCGGATCGGAAATCCGCATCCGCTCGGAGAGAACTTCAGCAATGCGGAAGCGGATGTCGGCGCTGGTTAAGGCACGGCTTTCGCGTGTAACCGAGATCTGTGTCAGTCCGCCCGTATTGACGCCGAGAACGTCATGCGGACGCAGAGCTTCCAGCACGCGGGAGGTCGGCACCGTACCCGTCTCGCCGAGGTCCGGTGCGCGGAAGATGGCAATCTTGGCTTTGAACGGAGCGACATTCTCGACCAGATCGCCAATGCGAACGATGTCGCCGGTGACCAGGGCATTGGCGCGCAGAACTGGTGTCTGCGCTGCGGCTGCGGTTGCGCTGAATGCGAAGATGGCAGCGATGACGAGGCGCTTCATGACTGTTGCTCCTTACCGCATCATGCCGGATGTCGATTGCAGCATCTGATCGGCTGCGCTGACGACCTTCGCGTTCATCTCGTAGGCGCGCTGGGCGGCGATCAGATCGGAAATCTCGCTGACGGCCTCGACGTTGGCCTGCTCGAGATTATTCTGCATCAGGTTGCCGAAGCTCAAGGTGCTGGGCGTACCCATCTGGGGTGTGCCGGACGATGGCGTTTCGAGATAAAGGTTGTCGCCGATCGCCTGCAGGCCGGTCTTGTTGATGAACATCGCAAGCTCGATCTGACCGATCTGCGTCGGCGTTGTCGTGCCTGCCGGTGTGACATAGACCTGTCCTTGGGCGTTGACGGTAAAGCCGGTCGCATTCTGGGGTACAGTGATGGCCGGCTC
>JAEYVN010000271.1 GCA_023431725.1 Pseudomonadota bacterium | reverse complement strand
GTGTTACGACCAGCCATGTCTTTGTTGTTGCGCTTACTGATGAAGCGCCGCAGCGCTAGCGTGCTGGTCCAAAATTCTGATGATAGAGCTACGCTCAAATGCTTGGGTATTTCCTCGGGGAAGATCGAGCTTATTCCTGGCTCCGGAGTTGATACTGACACGCTGAAGCCGCTATCCGACCGGGCGGGCGAAGTGACTGTCGCCTTCGTCGGCCGCCTGCTCGATGACAAAGGGGTGCGGCCTCTTGTGGCGGCGCACCAGTTGATGACTCAGCGGGGCCAACAGGTTCGTTTGTTGATCGCGGGGGATCCTGATGCCGCCAATCCAGCTTCGATACCCGCGTCGGAGATTGCGCGGTGGAAGCGTCTGCCGCACGTCGAGGTCCTCGGCCACGTAACCGACGTCAAAAGTGTATGGGCGCGGGCACATATCGCCGTTTTACCGTCCCGGCGGGAAGGATTGCCCTTGAGCCTGCTGGAAGCTGCAGCTTATGGGAAGCCAATCGTCGCGACAGATGTACCTGGGTGCCGGGAGATTGCCAGGCACGGCACCAACGCGTTTTTGGTCCCCGTGGACGATCTGGCTTCTTTGGCTGGTGCCCTGACTGTTCTGGCGCAGGATCCTGCGTTGCGCCGGCAATTGGGCGCCGCTGGGCGAGAAATCGCGGAGAAAGAGTTTTCGAGTGCTCGGATCGGCCGGGAGATTGTCGACCTTTATGACAGGTTGCTCAACCGAAAGGACGCGCTATTGCCGGCCCCATAAGCTTCCGGCTATGACCATCGTTCGGAATTCAAGGAAGTATCGTGTCTTACAGCAGAAAGATCGCCGTTATTGGCCTGGGGTATGTTGGCCTGCCTGTTGCCGTAGCGTTTGCACGCTCTGGCGTCAGGGTTATTGGTTTCGACATCGACAAAGGGCGTATCGACGAGCTTTTGTCGGGAGTGGATCGAACGCGGGAGATCGAAGGCGTAGATCTGCATCTTCCGGGGTTGGTCTATACTGCTGATGTTGGAAAACTCGCCGAAGCGGATTTCTTCATCGTTACCGTTCCGACTCCGATCGATAATGCCAATCGGCCGGATCTTCGGCCGCTTCTTGGGGCGTCCGATACAGTCGGTCGTATGATCCAGAAGGGGGCAATCGTTGTTTACGAATCGACAGTTTATCCCGGCTGTATAGAAGAAGATTGCGTGCCGGTGCTGGAGAAGGTGTCAGGTCTTAGGGCCGGGCGTGATTTTACGGTTGGCTATTCGCCGGAACGCATCAATCCAGGTGACAAGAAGCATCGATTTGAAACGATCACCAAGGTCGTTGCTGGTCAAGACGCGGCAACGCTCGACATCGTCGCCGAAGTCTATGCTTCCGTCGTGACTGCGGGGGTTCATCGTGCGCCTTCGATCAAGGTGGCAGAAGCCGCAAAGGTGATCGAGAACACCCAGCGCGATCTCAACATCGCTTTCATGAATGAGCTTTCGGCGATCTGTCATCGTCTCGGCATTGATACAGGCGACGTTCTTGCCGCTGCCGGAACGAAATGGAATTTTCAGAAATTCTACCCGGGGCTGGTTGGTGGGCACTGCATTGGCGTCGATCCGTACTATCTGACCTATCGTGCTGAGCGGGCGGGTTATCACCCGGAAGTCATTCTCGCTGGTCGGCGGATCAACGACAATGTGGGCCAGCGAGTCGCACTCGCTTGTGTTCAAAGTCTGTTCAAGCGCCAAAAGACAAACGCTGTCGTCACGATCCTTGGTGTGACATTCAAGGAAAATGTACCCGATACACGCAATTCCAAGGTTGCGGATATTGTTCGAGAGTTGCGGTCATCGGGGATCGAGGTGCAGGTGCACGATCCGATGGCTTTGGCGTCCGAAGCAAAGCACGAATATGATATCACCTTGCTGTCGCGTGATGTCCTCAAGCCTGCCGACGCGATTATTCTTGCTGTCGCTCATGATGAATACGTCAGTGAGGGTTGGAAGTTGATTGAAAGCTTGCTGCGTGAAAAGGATGGCGCGATTTTCGACATCAAGGGAGTGCTCGACAGGGCATCGAAGCCCTCAGCGATCGAGTTGTGGCGCCTATGACTAACGCACCCATCCTCGTCACTGGCGCCGCCGGCTTCATCGGCTTTCACGTAACTCGCAGGCTTTTGTCGCAAGGCCGCCATGTTGTCGGCGTGGACAACATGTCGACCTATTACGACCCCGCTCTGAAAGAATCGCGGCTTGCGGAACTCGCAACGTCGAACCATTTCGAGTTTGTCAGGCTGGACCTCGCTGCTCGCGAACCAGCAGCGGCGCTCTTCAAGGAGCGTCGATTTCCCTGCGTCATTCATCTGGCCGCACAGGCCGGTGTCCGGCATTCGTTGACACATCCACATGACTATGCCGATGCCAATCTGACCGGGTTCCTGAATATCCTCGAAGGCTGTCGTCACAACGGCTGCGAGAACCTGATCTTTGCATCGTCTTCATCCGTGTACGGTGCCAATACCAAGCTGCCCTTCAGCACAACGGACAACGTCGATCATCCAATTAGCCTTTACGCGGCCAGCAAGAAAGCGAATGAATTGATGGCGCATTCCTATGCCC
>JAEYVN010000260.1 GCA_023431725.1 Pseudomonadota bacterium | reverse complement strand
TTGGCTGGGGCGGGAGGGTTCGAACCTCCGAATGGCGGAATCAAAATCCGCTGCCTTACCACTTGGCTACGCCCCAGCAGTGTCAGGAAGGCCCCGGTTCTAGCGGCGCCGCCGATTGATCGCAATGTCTAATCTGCGGGGTTCGCGCCCTTCGGACGGGGGCTGTGGGGCGAGCCGGGAGGCCCGTCAAGACCATAGGAAACCGCCGATTGACGCCCCCGGCCGGCTGCTCTAGCCGTTAGCCAGCGCTAAAACCGCGTCTCAGGTGAGGTCCCATGTCCTATCGCGCGCCGGTTGCCGATATCGCCTTCGCGCTGAAGCACGGCGCCGGCATGGATGAGGCCCTGTCGCAGGGCCTTTACGGCGACGTTGGCCCGGATGACGTCGCTGTCATCCTCGAAGAAGCCGGTCGGTTCGCCAGCGAGGTGATTGCTCCGCTCAACGTCGGAGGCGACCTCCACGGCACGCCTCTGAACGATGGCCACGTCACCATGCCGCCGGGCTGGAAGGAGGCCTATGCCGCCTGGGCCGCCGCCGGCTGGAACGGCCTCGCCTCGCCCGCCGCATGGGGCGGCCAGGGCCTGCCCCGCGCCGTGAATGCCGCCTGCGTCGAGATGTGGAACGCCGCCTCGATGGCCTTCGGCATCGGCCCGGTGCTCACCATGGCTGGCATCGATGCGCTGGCTCTGCATGGCAGCGAGGACCTGAAGAAAGCCTATCTGCCGAAGCTCGTCAGCGGCGAATGGATGGGCACGATGCAGATGACCGAACCGCATGCGGGGTCGGATGTCGGCGCCCTGCGCACCCGTGCCGAGCGCAACGCGGACGGCAGCTATCGGCTGTTCGGCCAGAAGATCTTCATCACCTACGGCGAACACGACCTGACCGACAACATCATCCATTTCGTGCTCGCGCGTCTGCCCGACGCGCCGCCGGGCACGAAGGGTATCTCGCTGTTCCTCGTGCCGAAATTCATGCTCGAAGAAGACGGCAAGCTCGGCCAGCGTAATGATGTACGCGCCCATTCTCTCGAACATAAAATGGGTATTCATGCCTCGCCGACCTGCACGATGGTCTATGGCGACAATGGCGGGGCCGTCGGATATCTGGTCGGCAAGGAACATGCCGGCATGGCCTGCATGTTCACGATGATGAACGAGGCGCGGCTGATGGTCGGCCTGCAGGGCGTCGCCATCGCCGAACGGGCGACCCAGCAGGCGCTGCAATATGCGCGCGAGCGCAAGCAAGGACGCGGCGATACTTCCAAAGATGCCGCGTCCGTGCCGATCATCGAGCATGTCGATGTCCGCCGCATGCTGCTGACGATGCGGGCGCTGACGCAGGGCGCCCGGGCCATCTGCTATGCCACAGCCATCGCGCTGGATCGCTCCCATCTCGAGAAAGACGCCGACGCACGCAAGGACGCCGCCGACCGTGCGGCGCTGCTGACGCCGGTCGCCAAGGCCTTCTCGACCGACATCGGCATCGAGGTGGCGTCGCTCGGCATCCAGGTGCATGGCGGCATGGGCTTCATCGAGGAAACCGGCGCCGCCCAGCATTATCGCGATGCGCGCATCGCCGCGATTTACGAAGGCACCAATGGCATCCAGGCCATCGATCTCGTCACGCGCAAGCTGCCGCTGCATGGCGGCGAGACGATCAAGACCTTCATCGCCGAATTGCGCGACATCGTCGACGATGTGAGCGACAACAATGATCCCGATTTCGGCGCGACCGCCAATTGCCTCGGCGAAGCCATCGACAATCTCGAGAATGCCACCGGCTGGCTGATGGCCCATCTCAGATCCGAAATCCCGTCGGCTCTGGCCGGCGCAACGCCTTATCTGCGCATGCTCGCGAATGCGGCCGGCGGCTGCCTCGTCGCCAGGGAGGCACTGGCGGCGATCAAACACCACGATGAAGTTACACGTAAGGATCGGATCGCGACGGCACGCTTCTTCGCCGAAAATATCGCCGTACAGAATCGCGGTCTTGAGGCCATTGTCGTTGAAGCATCGGCTTCGGTGACGACAGCGCCGCTACCAGGCGATGTGGCCTGACATGTCGGAACACATCAGCATCACGGACGACGGCCCCATCCGCGTCGTCCGCATGAACCGACCCGACAAGAAGAATGCGCTGACTGCCGACATGTACGATGCCATGGCATCGGCATTGACCGGCACCAAGCTGTCTGCCGCCATTCAATGCGTCCTGATCACCGGCACGCCGGGCGCCTTCTGCGCCGGCAACGATCTTGAAGACTTCCGGCAGGCTGCCGATTCCGGAGAGGGGCTGGGTGAACCAGCGTTACGCTTCCTGCATGCGCTCGCGGCGTGCGAGAAGCCGCTGATCGCCGCAGTGAATGGCCTTGCCATCGGCGTCGGCACCACCATGCTCCTGCATTGCGATTACGTGGTCGCCTCGCGCGAGGCGCGCTTTGCGACACCCTTCGTCAATCTTGGTCTGGTGCCGGAAGCCGCTTCCACCCTGCTCGCGCCGCGATTGATGGGCCCGCGCCGCGCCTTCGCCTTGCTGGTCATGGGCGAACCGCTGGATGCACAGGGTGCGATGACCGCCGGCCTCATCAACGCCATTGCCGACAGCGCCGACGTCGATCAGCGCGCACTGGAGGCGGCACAGAGGATCGCAACACTTCCGCCGGAAGCTGTTCTCGCATCGCGTCGGCTGATGCGCGGCTCGCCGGAAGACATCATCGGTCGCATCGACGTGGAAGCGGATTACTTCCGCGAGCGCCTGCAATCGCCGGAGGCACAGGCGGCGTTTGCGGCATTCTTTGCGAGGAAGACGTAAGATCTTCACCCTCCCCTGGAGGGGGAGGGTCGCATGTCGAGCGACAGCGAGGCATGCGGGTGGGGTATCTTTTGCGGATCACAAAAATCACCCCACCCCGTCTCGCATTTCACTTTGTTCAATGCTCGCCGACCCTCCCCCTCCAGGGGAGGGTGAAGATTCACAGCGGCTTCAGGCCTGCCTCGATCGCAGCGCGCCGCTTCTCCAGAAACGGCGGCAGCGAGAGCGTCTCACCCAATGTGTCCATTGGCTCGTCGGCGGTCAAGCCAGGGCCATCGGTCGCGATCTCGAACAGGATGCCGTGCGGATCGCGGAAATACAGCGACTCGAAATAGAAGCGGTTGACCTTGCCGCTGTTCGGCACTTTCAGATCGATCAGGCGATTGGCCCACGCATCGTATTCAGCCCGGTTCGGCGTTCTGAACGCGACGTGATGCACGCCGCCCGCGCCCGGCTGCGCCGGCGGCAGGTTCGGACGTGCCGCAACATGCAACTCAGCAGCCGGTCCGCCCTCGCCCATCTCATAGACATGCACGATGTCGGAATCTGAATCCGGCACCGGATAATCACGGACATGCCGCATCAGCATCAGTTCGCGCAGTATGATGTCGCTGATGGTGCGATCGGGCACCGTGATGGTGATCGGACCAAGGCCGCGTATCTGATGTTCGGCCGGAACGGTGCTCCTCGCCCAGGGATGCGCCTCACCCGCACCGCCATCATCGACCAGGCTCAGGCGCTGCCCTTCGGTATCTTCGAAGTCGAGCGTGAAGCGACCATCGCGTACAAAGATATCGCCAACCTTGGCACCGGCATCGGCCAGATGCTTGCGCCACCATTACAGCGTGTCGTGTCCGCTGACGCGCAATGCAGTATTCGTGATCGAATTGTTGCCCCGGCGTTCCGGTCCGACCCGAAAATCAAAAAAGGTCAGATCGCTGCCGGGCGACGCGACGCCGTCACCATAGAACAGGTGATAGGCCGCCACATTGTCCTGATTCACCGTCTTCTTGATCAGCCGCATGCCCATCACCTGCGTATAGAAACGCAGGTTGTCCGATGCATTGGCGGACACGGCCGTGAGATGATGAATGCCGGTGAGCTGCATATCGGAAATCCTGAACGCCAGAGACGGCTCTTTTGTCCAGATGTAGCCACTTGCAGAACGAGGCGCCAGCCCGACCCTCTGGAGA
>JAEYVN010000247.1 GCA_023431725.1 Pseudomonadota bacterium | reverse complement strand
ACACCAGCCGCCTCGAAATAAGGCGTTTCTGACCGTATGAATATCCTCCTGCTCGGCTCCGGCGGACGCGAACACGCGCTGGCCTGGAAAATGGCGGCAAGCCCGCTGCTCACAAAGCTTTATTGCGTCCCCGGCAACGCCGGCATCGCGCAGGAGGCCGAGTGTGTGGCCCTCGATCCGGGCGATCATGCGGCGGTGATCGCCTTCTGCAAGGACAAGGGCATCGACCTCGTGGTGGTCGGCCCCGAGGCACCGCTTTGCGCCGGTATCGTCGATGCACTTGAGGCGGTCGGCATCAAGGCCTTCGGGCCGTCTAAGATGGCAGCGCAGCTCGAAGGTTCCAAGGGCTTCACCAAGGACATCTGCCGCGACAACAATATCCCGACCGCAGCCTATGAGCGCTTCACCGCGCCGGCTGCCGCGAAGGATTACATCCGCAAGCATGGCGCACCGATCGTCGTGAAGGCCGATGGTCTTGCCGCCGGCAAAGGTGTTGTCGTCGCCATGACGGTCGAGCAGGCGGAAGCCGCGATCGACATGATGTTCGACGGCGGCTTGGGCGCAGCCGGCGCCGAAGTGGTGGTCGAGGAGTTTCTCGACGGCGAGGAAGCCTCATTTTTTGCTTTGTGCGATGGCACGACCGCGATCCAGCTTGCATCGGCGCAGGATCACAAGCGCGCCTTCGATAACGACGAAGGCCCGAATACCGGCGGCATGGGCGCCTATTCTCCAGCGCCGGTGATGACCGGCGAGATGACGCAGCGGACGATGAGCGAAATCATCGAACCGACGCTGCGCGCTATGGCGGCGATGGGCGCGCCCTACAAGGGCGTTCTATTCGCCGGCCTGATGATCACCAACGATGGACCGAAGCTGATCGAATACAATGTGCGCTTCGGTGATCCGGAAACGCAGGTGCTGATGCTGCGCATGATGTCGGACATCGTGCCGGCCCTGCTCGCCGCGCGCGACGGCATGCTGAAGAATTTCGATCTGCGCTGGTATCCCGACGCAGCGCTCACCGTCGTCATGGCGGCAAAGGGCTATCCCGGCGACTACAGGAAGGGCACGGTCATCAACGGCCTTGATGCTGCGGCTACCGTCGAAGGCGCGCAGATCTTCCATGCCGGCACGAAAGAGAGCGAAGGCCAGATCGTCGCCAATGGCGGCCGCGTGCTCAATGTCTGCGCCATCGGCCGCACGGTCGCTGAAGCGCAGAAGCAGGCTTACGCCGCCGTCGACAAGATTGAGTGGCCGGATGGCTTCTGCCGCCGGGATATTGGGCGGCGGGCGGTCGAGCGCGGCGCCTGAGGCCGGATGACACCGGCAAATCATTGATAGACAATCGCCGTCATGAATGACCTCGCCGATCTCTATCCCGGGTTTGAATCGCACTGGATCGATACCCAAGCCGGCCGCATTTTCGCGCGCTCCGGGGGTGATGGCCCGCCGCTGCTGCTGCTGCATGGCTACGCGCAAACCAACGTGATGTGGCACAAAGTGGTGCCGGCTCTGGCGCAGAAATTCACGCTCATCATCCCGGACCTGCCCGGCTATGGCTGGTCAGACGTTCCGCGCTCCGGCAAGGGTCACGCGCCATACGACAAGCGTTCAATGGCACGCTGCATGATCGAGCTGATGGAAAAGCTCGGCTATGCGCGCTTCCATCTCGCTGGTCACGATCGCGGCGGCCGTGTCGCTTATCGTCTCGCCCTCGATAATCCCGGTCGCCTGATCAAACTCGCGGTGCTCGACATCATCCCGACCTTCGAGATGTGGAACCGGATGGATCATACAATGGCCCTCAAGGTCTGGCATTGGCCATTCCTCGCTCAGAAATTTCCGATGCCGGAAATGCTGCTGGAAAAGGCGCCGATCGAGTATTTCGACTACAAGATGGCAAGCTGGACCAAGGCCAAGGACCTGTCTGCGTTCGATCCGCGCGCGCTGGCGCATTATCGCGCCTTCTTCTCCGATCCTTTGCGCATCCATGCGACCTGCGAGGATTATCGTGCCGGCGCAACCACCGATCTTGGCCACGATGAAGTCGATCACGCCGCACGCAACAAGATCTCGACGCCCATGCTGGTGCTGTGGGGCACGGCGGGCATTCCGAATGAAAGCACACCGCTCAATGTCTGGCGCAGCTGGGCCAAGGAAGTGAGCGGCAAGCCGATCGATTCCGGACATTTCCTGCCTGAGGAAAATCCGGAGGCAACGGCGAGTGCGCTGCTGGAATTCCTCCGGCCCTGACGCATCGATGACCGTAGCGAGCCCGATATGAAAAGCGTGGCGCTCGCATTGGGCGGCGGCGGCGCGCGCGGGCTCGCGCATATCGCCATATTCGAAACACTCGACGAGATGGGCATTCGTCCCGTTGCCATTGCCGGAACGTCGATCGGCGCATTGCTGGGCGCGCCTTACGCCGCCGGCATGAGCGGCAAGGATATCCGCCATCATGTGGTGGCACTGGCGCGCGACCGCTCCGGCCTGTTCCGCAAATTGCTGGCGACGCGTGCGGGCAGCATCGGTGCGCTGATTGCATCCGGCCTGCGCGATGCGACGCTGATCGATGCCGAGAAATTCTGCGCGCAGTTTCTGCCAGCTGAAGTTCCAGATGATTTCGATGCGCTGAAGACGCCGCTGACGATCATCGCCTCCGATCTCTATGCGCGACGCGAGCTGGCGATTTCATCGGGCGCGCTGAGACCCGCCATCGCAGCATCGATGGCCATTCCCGGTATGAGCCGGCCGGTGCTGATCGACGGCCGCGTGATGGTCGATGGCGGCGCGACCAATCCGCTGCCGTTCGACCGGTTGCGCGGCAAGGCCGACATCATCATCGCCGTCGATGTCGCCGGTCCGCCGAACGAAGCCAGGATCGATATTCCGCCCGCGTTCGAGAACTATGTCGCGACCATCCTCGTGATGGCCCAGACCATCATCGACGAAAAGTTGCAGCACGGCGCGCCCGACATCATCCTGCGGCCGAATGTCGGCGTGTTTCGAACGCTGGATTTCCTGCGCGTCAGCGCGATCCTGCGCGCGGCAGAGCCAATCAAGGCTGAGCTGAAAGAGAAGCTGTCGGCGTTGCTGGCGCGTTGATGTCAACGCCGTTCGGCAAAGAACGTCTTCAACAGTTCGCCGGCTTCGCTTTCGCCAATGCCGCCGTAAACCTCCGGCCGGTGATGGCAGGTCGGCGCGTTGAAAAAGCGAACGCCATGGTCCACTGCCCCGCCTTTTGGATCGGCCGCGCCGTAATAGACGCGGCGGATGCGGGCGAAGGAAATCGCCGCTGCGCACATGGTGCAGGGCTCGAGCGTGACATAGAGATCGCAATCGGCCAGCCGTTCGGTCTGAAGGATCTGCGCCGCCTGCCGGATCGCCAGCATCTCGGCATGAGCCGTCGGATCGCGGTCCATCAGCGTGCGGTTGCCCGCGCGCGCAAGCACCTCGGTACCGCGCACCAGCACGCAGCCAACCGGCACCTCGCCGGACTCGGCAGCATTGCGCGCTTCCGCCAGCGCCATATCCATGAATGTCGACTTGGTCATTCCAGGGCGGGACTTTCTTCGTCATGTCCAGACTTGTTCCGGACACTTACGTCTCTATACAGGTGATGTAACGATATGGGCGACCGGAACAAGCCCGGCCAAGGCAACATGACAAAAGAGCAATCTACGGCGAAGGACGGCGACCGCATCGCCAAGGTGATGGCGCGTGCGGGCCTGTGCTCGCGCCGCGAGGCCGAGGCCTGGATCACCGCCGGGCGGGTTACCGTGAATGGCGCGCCGATCTCCTCGCCTGCGCTCAATGTCACGGCGAAGGACAAGATCGCGATCGACGGCAAGCCGATGCCGCAGCGGGAGCGCACGCGGCTGTTCCTGTACAACAAGCCGCGCGGCCTCGTGACCACGCATGCCGATCCCGAAAAGCGGCCGACCATCTTCGAGCAATTGCCGAAGGGTCTGCCGCGTCTCGTCAGTGTCGGGCGGCTAGATCTGAATACCGAGGGGCTTCTCCTGCTCACCAACGACGGCGGCCTCGCGCGTGCGCTGGAATTGCCGCAAACCGGCTGGCTGCGCCGCTATCGCGTGCGCGCGCATGGCGCCATCCTGCAGCCGCAACTCGATGCCCTGCGCAAGGGCGTGACGGTGGATGGCGTGCGTTACGGCGCCATCGAAGCCACCGTGGACCGCCTGCAGGGCGCCAATGCGTGGCTGA
>JAEYVN010000194.1 GCA_023431725.1 Pseudomonadota bacterium | reverse complement strand
CAGGCTGACGGGCAAGGCCGCAATCGCCGGCCAGCCGAACGTCGTGGTGAGCAATGCGGTGGTGTAGGCCGCGAGACCGCAGAATGCGGCCTGTCCGAACGATGTCATGCGCGCCACGCCGGTCAGCACGACAAGACCGATGCCCACCAGCACCGACAGCCCGATATAGGTCAGCGAGGTGATGAAACGCTGCGGCAGCACAAACGGTGCGACGGCGAAGGCCGCAACGAGCGTCAGGATGAAAAGGCGGCGCGCGGTCATTCGTCGTGCTCATGCGCTTCATGGCTGCGGGGCTCGACCGCCGATCGCCACAGCAGGAAGGGAATCAGGAGCGCGAAGACGATCGCCTCCTTGAAAGCCGATGCGTAGAAGGATGAAAAGCTCTCGACAATTCCGACCACGATGGCGCCGAGCACGGCAATGGGGAAGCTTGCCATCCCGGCAATGACCGTGCCGACAAAGCCCTTGAGCGAAATCAGGAAGCCGGAGTCGTAAAACAGGGTCGTGACCGGGCCTATCAGGATGCCTGAGAAGGCGCCGATCAGTGCGGCAATGCTGAAGGCCAGCGCGCCCATCGTTTCCGTGCGAATGCCGGCAAGGCGTGCGCCGAAGCGACTGACCGCCGTCGCGCGCAGGGCTTTGCCCCAGAGCGTGCGCCCCATGAAGAACCACAGGCTGACCATGAAGACGGCCGAGGTCGCAATGACCAGAATGAGCTGCCAGGAAATGCGGGTGAAGCCCGCGTCGATGCGGCCGGTGATGAAGGGCGGCGTGCGGTAGCCCTCGGAACCGAAGAAGACCAAGCCAAGTCCGACCAGCGCGTAATGAACGGCAATGGCCACGAACATCAGGATCAGGATGGACTTGTCGGCCAATGGCCGGAACGCCACGCGATAAAGCATGAAGCCCATCGGAACGATCAGCGCCAGCGTCAGCATCACCTGGATGGCAAGAGCGGGCTTGGACGCCGCGAGGAAATAGATCAGTCCGCCGATCACGAGCGGCGTGCCGAGCGATATGGCCACGACCAGTTTCCAGTCGCGCCAGTCGTTGTATCGCCAGGCGCGCCAGGTCTCGACGATGGCGGTTGTGATGCCGAGCGCGCCGCAAAGCCAGACCGTGCCCGGCACCTGGCCTTGCTGAAGCAACGCGAGCGTCAATGCTCCGAAGACCAGAAAGTCTCCGGCCGGCACCCACAACACGCGGGTGACGACAAAGACCAGCAGTATGGACAGAGCCAGCAACGCATAGATGAAGCCGCTCGTCAGCCCGTCCTGCAGCAGAAGCAGTCCAATGGTGGTGTTCATGACGGCAGAACCGGGCTGACGTTGATGTTAATGACGGCTTATTGGGCGAGACGGAACGCGCCGTCTTTCACGATCACCATCACGCGGGCGCGCTCATCGACGCCGTAATGATCGGTGGGCGTGTAGCGATAGACGCCATTCGTGCCAGCGACATCCTTGCCGGACTGCAGGGCATCGCGCATCGCAGCTCGGAATTCCGGCGTGCCGGGCTTCGCCTTCTTCAGAGCGTCGACTGCGGCTGCATCAAGCAGCAGCATGGCATCCCATGCATAGCCTGCGATCGGATTGGCCGAGCCCTTACCCCACTTGGCCTCATATTTCTGGATGAAGTCGAGCGAGACCTTCTTGACGGGATTGCCGTCGGGCAGATCGGCCGCGGCGACGACGGGACCGGTCGGCATGCGGGCACCTTCGACGGCCTTGCCGCCGGCATCGATGAAGGCTTTCGCGACCGTCCCATGCGTATGATAGATGCGGCCGTTGAAGCCCTGATCCTTCAGCGCCAGATGCGGAAGCGCGGCGGCGGTGCCGGAGGCGCCGACGAACACCGCGTCAGGCGATGCGGCAAGGATCTTCAGGGCCTGCGCCGTGACGGAAGTGTCCGTGCGGTTGTAGCGCTCGCCGGCGACGATGTTGATGCCGGCCGCCTTTGCGACCTGATTGAGTGCGTTCCAGTTCAGATCGCCCCAGCCGTCGGCATAGCCGATGAAGGCGATGGTCTTGAGACCGCTCTTCTTCATGTCGTCGATGATCGCCGAGACCATGATCGGAACCGGCTGCGGCAGGTTGAACACCCACGGCAATTTCGATTCTGGAATCTGCATCGGCGAAAGACCGATCTGCGGCGTCTTCGATTCCACGGCGACGTCGCTCATGGCGACAGCCGTAACTGTCGACGTCGAACCCAGGATCACGTCGACCTTGTCTTCATCGACGAATTTGCGCGTGTTTTTCACCGCGGTGGTCGGATCGGTCGCATCGTCCAGCAGGATCCATTTGACCGGCACGCCGCCGAGGGTCTTCGGAAAGACTTCGGCCGCGTTGCGATAGGGGATGCCGTTGGTGGCGTTAGGGCCGGTGAAGGTGCCCGACAAGCCGACCTTGATCTCTTGGCCAAATGCGGGACTGGCCAGCATGAGGCCGACGGCGATAGCAATCGCGGAATTGCGATATCTCATCAGATGAAACTCCCTCTGGTTACTTGCAGTGCAGTTCTAGGCGTTAAAGGCTTGTGCTCAGGGTCGCATGCATGGCCGCTTTCAAATCATCGAGTTGAGTGATGAGTTTGCTTTTGTCGGCTTCTGGCATTTCGGCAAATATTTCCTCGATCCAGACCGCATGAACGGGCGCCATTTCCGCAAACGAGCTGCGTCCTTTGCTGGTTAGTTTGATCACCGTGGCGCGCCGGTCATCGGCGGCGGTCTGGCGCGAAACGAGGCCACGGCTTTCCAGATCGTCAACAACCACCGTTACGTTCGAGCCGGTCACAACGGTGCGACGCGCGACTTCGCCCATGCGGATGCCGTCCGGTGCGCGATCAAGTTGTGAGAGCAGGTTGAATTGTGTCTGAGTGATCCCGAAGGCTTCCTTGATCCGGTTCTTGACGCGTTGTTCGGCCGCATGGGCGCAAGCCAGCAACCTGACCCACAATTGCAAATCGACTTTCTGATGCGGAGGCGCCAGCCAGGCCGGCACCGTCTCGGTCGTTTGCTTCGAAGCCGTAGATAAGCGTCGCCGAGCCGAGGGTACGCCAGTCACGACAAGGTCTCCTTGTGCGAGAGAAGGGCAGGTCGATAGAGCTTGCCGGTTGGCCCGGTCGGCAGCCGGTCGACGATGTGAACGGCTTTGAGGAATTTCATGGGCGCCAGGTGATCTTGCGTCTGGCACCAGGCCGCAATGGCTTCAGCATCGATATCGGCACTGGTCACGACAAAGGCTTCCGCGCGCTGTCCCCATTTCGCATCCGGCACGCCGACGACGGCAGCTTGCCGCACATGCGGGTGTTGCATCAGGCCGGCTTCGATCTCCTCGGCCTGAATCTTCACGCCGCCGGAATTGATCACATGATCGGTCCGTCCGACGACGACGAGTTTTTTGCTAAGGGTAAGATAGCCGGTGTCGCCGCTGCGCCACCAACTGTTCTGAAACCGTGCGGCGGTGCGATCGTCGTCCTTCCAATAGCCAGAGGCCAGCGATGCGCCTTGGAGAACGATTTCGCCGATCTGACCAAGCGGCAGGGGCGTATCGATATCGCCCGCCTCGGCAACGA
>JAEYVN010000126.1 GCA_023431725.1 Pseudomonadota bacterium | reverse complement strand
TGCCGCTCGTACTGCCCGTGAGGACATTGCCGGCGAAAGAGCCGTTCAACTGCGAACAGCCGTCCGCACTGGCATCACTGTTCGAACCGAGCAGAAACCCCGAGATGCAAAGGCCGAAAACGACACGACGAACAATGGCAGGCGCCCTGCCGCGCATTCCAATTCCCAGCACACAGCCCCCGAAGCAATTTCTCAAAATAATTTCCGGATCAGCGCGCCGCCCCCCGCGATGCACGCCTCCGTTGCAACGGTAATGCTGATTCGCGATGCAGTAAAAGATTACCGAATGCCGCAACGAACAAATTATCTTCGCAAGCCGCGCGTTCAAACAACAAGAAAAGGGCGCGGATTTCTCCGCACCCTTCGCTGTTTTGATCCATCGAGTAGTTGGAATGCGTCAGAGCGGCATCGCCAGCCGCGCGTTGGCGGTCCACACGCCATAGCCCGCGCCGATGCCGCCATATTCGCCGCCGAGCGACAACGTGCCACCGCCGGCTGCGATCATGCTCACGCCGCCGGTGGCGCGCCCTATGATCGACGACTGAAAAGGCGATGTGAAAGTGATGGCAGCCTGAGCCACGTTCAACAATCAACATCACGAGGCGCGGCTTTGATTGCGCCGATGTCTCAGCGATATCGAACGATGAGGAATCGTCTTCGCGCAAACCCGCACCCGACTTCGCTTGCAAAAACTCAGGCCGCGTCGATTTCCATCCTGCTCGCCTTGCGCAGAACTTCGACTTCCTTGCTGCGAACATCGGCGATGCGACGATCGGCGACCTCCTCCGGGAAATCGAGCGATTCCAGGACGCGACCGGCGAGCTGCAGACTCGCTTCAATCGCTTCCGGAATGGCGCTCATGCAGCCGAGCCGCATCAGCCGCGCGGCATGTTCGGGATCCCGCGCACGTGCCAGCACGCTCGCCCTTCGACGTAACTTGAAAATCTCAGCGACCATCCGTTCAGTCTGTTCGGATCCGCTCAACGTGACGACAAAAGCCCGCGCATGTTTTGCGCCAGCACGCTCCAGTATTTCGCGGCGGCTCGCGTCACCGAAATAGACGGTGCGACCCGCCTCGCGATGCTGGGTGACGGCATGGCCATGCGTATCGAGTGCAACCCAGGGCACATTCTCCGCATCGAGCACGCGTGCCACGATCTGTCCCACCCGTCCGAAACCGCCGATGATCACGTGATCGCGCATCCCGGCGATCTCTTCTTCCGGCGAATGGTGTTCGTGCTCCATCGGCTCGAGCCGCTCGGCGATACGCCGCGCGAGAATGGCCAGCATTGGCGTGACCATCATGCTGAGACCGGCGACAGCGACCGCGGAGGTCGCGATCTCCAGATCAAGCAGCCCCTTGGCACGCGCGAGGCCGATGACGATGAAGGCAAATTCGCCGCCTTGCGCCAGGAGCAGCGCCACCTCGGCGGCAACCGGCCGTTCGACCCGAAACAGGCGCGCGGCGAAATACAACACACTGGCCTTGACGACGATCAATCCGACCAGTGCCAGCACAATCCAGCCGATATGCGCCCACACCACCTTCAGATCGATCACCATGCCGATGGTGACGAAGAAGATGCCGAGCAAGAGGCCCTTGAACGGATCGAGATCGACTTCGATCTGGTGACGGTATTCGCTGTCGCTGAGCAGCAGTCCGGCGAGGAATGCGCCGAGCGCGACGGACAGTCCCGATGCGCCGGTCGCCGAAGAAATCCCGACCACAATGGTCAGCGAGATCGCCATGATCAATTCGCGACTGCCGGTGCGCGCCGCCGAACGCATCAGCGGCGTGACGATGTAACGTCCGACGATCATGATGACCGCAACCGCCGCAAAGGCCTGCGCGAATGGCAGCAACAGGTCAATGAGGGATTTGTCGCCGGCGCTGCGGGCCTCCAGGATGCCGATGGTGAACAGCACCGGCACGACCATCAGATCCTGAAACAGCAACACCGACAGCGACACGCGGCCGACCGGCGCCGCAGCGCGGTGCTGATCGATCAGAAGCTGCATGACGATGGCTGTCGATGACAGGGCGAAGCACATGCCAAGGATCAAGCCGGCGGGCGGTGTGATGCCGCTCCAGCGGATCACGGTGCCGATGATGACGATCGACAGCGCCACCTGGACGAGGCCGACACCCAGCACATAGCGCCGCAACTGCCAAAGCCTTGGCAGCGACAATTCCATGCCGAGCAGGAACAGCAGGAAGACGATGCCGAGTTCGGCCAGCGGTTCGGCGGCCTTCGGATCATCGAGCGTGATGTAATTCAGAACCGGAAAGTAATCGTCGAGATAGCCGACGCCGTAAGGACCGAGCGCAAGTCCAACCAGCAGGAAGCCCAGAACGGTACCGAGTTTCACGCGGTGCAGCAGCGGGACGATGATGCCCGCTGCAACAAGGAAGATCAGAATTCCTTTGAGGTGTTCCGCGTGCAGCACGTTCCGTTTCCCCGGACCGTCACACCGCGGTTCATCCCGCCGCGGTCATGGCGCCCCACATTGCCGAGCGACAGACTCCAAGACGCTACACCCTACGCCACCCACAGCGCGGAGACATGCTCCGCCTCGCAAATGTCGTGCCGACGGCAGATCAGGCCGCGCCGAGCGCGGTCTCGATCGCCTTCAACGCGTCATCCGCCTTGGAACCGTCAGGGCCGCCAGCCTGCGCCATGTCGGGTTTGCCGCCGCCGCCCTTGCCGCCCAGCACTTCGGAGGCTTTGCGGACGAGATCGACGGCAGAGAAACGGGAGACCAGATCGGGCGTGACGCCGACCACGATGCTGCCCTTGCCGTCGTCACTGGTCGCAACCAGCGCGACGACGCCGGAGCCGACCTGTTTCTTGCCCTCGTCAGCAAGACCCTTCAGATCCTTGATATCGATGCCGGTCACGGCGCGCGCGAGCAGCTTGATGTCGCCGACGGTCCTGATGTTGTCGTCGCCACCGGCATTGCCGCCACCGCCCATCGCCAGCTTCTTGCGGACATCGGCGAGATCGCGCTCGAGCTTCTTGCGCTCGTCCATCAATTGCGTGACGCGTGCCGGCATGTCGGCAATCGAGACGCGAAGGATATCGCTGGCGACCGATTGCGCCGCCTGCATCTGCGCATTCACCGCCTTGCGGGCGTTCCGGCCGGTCAGGGCTTCGAGACGGCGCACACCAGCGGCGACGCCCGAGTCCGACACAACGGAGATCAGGCCGATATCGCCGGTGCGCT
>JAEYVN010000082.1 GCA_023431725.1 Pseudomonadota bacterium | reverse complement strand
CCGTCATCACCACCGTCGGCGACGACAACAAGATCGACAAGGCCAAGGCCATCGGCGCCGACCACGTCATCAATTACCGCAAGGACCGCTTCGAGAGCATCACCCGCAAGCTCACCAACAAGAAGGGCGTGGACGTGGTGTTCGAGCATGTCGGCGGCGAAGGCTTTAACGGCTCGCTGCTGGTGTTGAAGCGCGGCGGCCGTCTCGTCACCTGCGGCTCGACCGCCGGACCGACCGTTCAGATGAACCTGATGCAGCTGTTCCAGCAGCAGTACAAGATCTTCGGCTCGTTCGGTGCGACCATGAAGAACATCTCCGAAGGCCTCGACAAGATGGCCTCCGGCATGACGCCGATCATCGACATGGAAGTGCCGCTGGAACAATTCGAGCGCGGTCTCGAGCGTCTCGAGACGCGTCAGGTGTTCGGAAAAGTCATCGTCACGCTCTGATTGCCGGATTGAACGATGCGCATTCGCGTTCCGAATTCCGTTCGCGATGCCGTTGTCGGCAATGCCGCGGTCGGCCTCATCAAGATGCTGCGCTGGACCGACCCGCACCGCTTGTCGGATTTTGCGGCGAAGGTGATGCGCAAGATCGGGCCGAAGCTGCGCGAGCACAAGATCGGCCGCAACAATCTCCGAATGGCCTTTCCGGACAAAACGGACGCCGAGATCGACGAGATCCTGGGCGGCGTGTGGGACAATCTCGGCCGGCTGGCGATCGAGTTCGCGCATCTCGACCGCATCTGGGACCACGATCCGGACAATCGCGGCAACAGCCACATCGATTTCGATCCGGCGTCGGAGGAGCGCTTCATCCAGCTTCGCGATGACGGCAAGCCGGCTTTGGTTTTCGCCGCGCATCTTGCGAATTGGGAAATGCCGGCCCTGCCCGGTCCCGCGCATAACCTGCCGAGCGCAGCGGTCTATCGCGCCCCGAATATTGGCAAGATCGCCGACATGGTGATGGCGACGCGCGGCGTGAACATGGGCCGCCTGATCAAGACCGGCATGGATGGCGCCGTGAAGGCTGCCGACGCTTTGCAGGACGGCCTGCATGTCGGCATGCTGGTCGATCAGTATTACGTGCGCGGCGTGCCGGTGACCTTCTTCGGCCGCGAGACCAACGCCAATCCGCTGATCGCGCGGCTGGCGCGGCAGGTGGACTGCCCGATCCATGGCGTGCGGGTCGTGCGCAAGCCCGGCCATCGCTTCTTCGTCGAACTGACGCCGGAAGTGCCGCCGGTGCGCGATGCCGACGGCAAGATCGACGTGCAAGGCACGATGCAGAGGATCACCGACGTGGTCGAAGGCTGGGTGCGCGAAAACCCGGAACAATGGCTCTGGCTGCACCGCCGCTGGCGGTGAGTTTCACCCTCCCCTGGAGGGGGAGAGTCGGTAAGCATTGAACAACGTGAAATGCGCACCGGGGTTGGGGTGGCGGTCCTTATAAGAGAGTCACCCCACCCCGTCGTTCGTTGCACTCACGACGACCCTCCCCCTCCAGGGGAGGGTAAGCAATATCATCGTCCCGTCTTCACCTTCGTCCACAGCCGGTTGATGATCCGCTGTGTCTTCGCATCACGCGCGGTGACGATGTAAAGGCTCTTCATGGTCGCCTCATCCGGATAGATCGTTGCGTCCTTGAACACGACCGGATCGATCAGCGCCTGGCTGGCAAGATTGCCGTTCGGATAGGCGACAAAATTCGAATTCTTCGCCGCAACGTCCGGCCGCAACATGTAATCGATGAAGGTATGCGCCTCAGCGACATTCTTCGCATCCTTCGGGATCGCGAAATTGTCGAACCACATCTGCGCGCCGCCCTTCGGAATGGCGTAACCGACCTCGACGTTGCCCTTTGCCTCCGCCGCGCGCTTCTGCGATTGCTTGATGTCGCCCGACCAGCCGACCACGAGGCAGATTTCGCCGGTCGCGAGCGCCGTCAGATATTCTGACGAATGGAATTTGCGGACCGAAGGACGAACTTTGGCGAGCAGATCGGCCGCCTTCTCCAGATCGGCCTGACTGGTGCTGTTCGGATTGAGGCCCAAATATTGCAGCGCCGCCGGCATGATGTCGTCGGCGGAATCGAGCATCATCACGCCGCAATCCTTGAACTTGGCAAGGTTCTCGGGCTTGAAGACGACATCCCAAGAGTCCGGCACAGCGCCGCCAAGGATCTCCTTCGCCTTCTTGACGTTGTAGCCGATGCCGGTCGTGCCCCACATGTAGTTGACCGCGAAATTGTTGTTCGGGTCGTAGGTGGCGAGCCGCTCGGCAATTTCCGGCCAGGCATTCTTCAGGTTCGGCAGCTTGCTCTTGTCGAGCTTCTGGAACAATCCGGCCTTGATCTGCCGCTCGAGAAAATACGCGGTGGGCACCACGACGTCGTAGCCAGACTTGCCGGTCAGCAGTTTCACTTCCAGCGTATCGTTGGAGTCGAAGGTGTAGTAGCGGACCTTGATGCCGGTCTCTTTGGTGAAATCCTGCAGCACCGACGGGTCGACATAATCGGACCAGTTATAGACGTTGAGCACCCGCTCTTTCTGCGCATGCGCGGGCGCCATGAACACAGCACATGCCACAACAGCCAGCGCCGCGGCGCGCATCAAGGTCGGCATCTTTCGCATATTCCCCTAATCGGTTTTGGTCGGGAGCCCAGCTTCCTTCCAGGCGATAATGCCACCTTCGAGATGCGAGTCATACGACAGACCGGCCTCCTGTGCCGCAAGCGATGCGGTGACCGAGCGGCGCCCGGA
>JAEYVN010000070.1 GCA_023431725.1 Pseudomonadota bacterium | reverse complement strand
CGGCGGCCATGTCCAGCATCCCGGTGACGCGCTGCCCCGCCTGCAGCACCATATCCGGAATAAGCGCCGTCTCCGGCATGTTGTTCCAGTAGTGACGCGGCATGTGATTGGTCATCGTCTTCAGCCGCACGCGTGCCGGATTGAAGGTCGTGCGATAATAGGTCAGCCACAATTCATCGAGCACGGCATCGCTGTTGTCGGCGGGTTTTTCCGCCGGCGGGCCGTAGGTGCGCGTCTTGTCCTGCCAGACGGCGCTGCCGCGTGGCGTGGCGATCAGCCAATCCATGCCGGCAAAGCGATCGACGAAAAACGGGACCGCGCGTCGCAGAATATGATGATGCGGTTCGAACCATGCGGTGAACAGGCTGCGGCCGTCCACCTGATGCTCCTTGAAGCGCAGGAAGGCGTGCATCTTGTGAATGTCGCGCCGCACCGCATGCGCATAGTCGATTAGTCGCGCGACGGTCTTGTCGCTCGCGCGTTCGGCGAGATCGCGCTCGCCCTGCTGGATGCGCCACAGCACATCGTAAAGCAGTGCAAATCGGTCCGGCGCGCTGTGGCAAATGGCGTCGCGCATCAGCTCCGAATAGCTGCGCGGAACGGTGATGGCGATGTCCGCAGGCGATGCCGGCAAGGTTGGCACAAGGCTGGCCTCGTCCCGCGCTGTAAACAGGAGGTCGTGCGGCGAGAGAATTTGCGCAAGGCAGGCCTTGGCGATGTCGCGGAAATCGGCCTCACCGGCATCGGAGGCAAGCGGAACAGCGAACATGGCGAGCTATCCGAACAATGAAAGTTGCGCCGGGGCCTTGCGCACAAAGCGCTCGCGAAGTTGCGATGTATCGAGATGGCGCGGGGTGTGATCCGGGGTGACGATGAAATCGCGGGCGCGCGAGACGGCGCCCGTCAGGCGCGCAATATCATCGAATCGCAAGGTGCCGGACCGGCGTGATGCGATAATGCGGTCGACGGAGCGGGTGCCGAGTCCGGGCACGCGCAGCAGCGTTTCGCGGTCGGCACGATTGACGTCGACGGGGAATTGTTCGCGATGCGCCAGCGCGAAGGCGAGCTTGGGATCAATCTCGAGATCGAGCATCCCTTCCGTCATCGCGCGCGACAGATCCGACAGATCGAAGCCATAGAAGCGCAGCATCCAGTCGGCCTGATAGAGCCGGTGTTCGCGCAGGAGTGGAGCAGGCGCGGCGGCGAGCTTCTGCGACGGATGCCCGGTCGGCGAAAAGGCGGAATAGTAAACGCGCTTGAGCGCATAGGAGGCATAGAGCGTGGCGGTGGTGCTGAGGATGGTCCTGTCAGGCGTGGCGTCGGCGCCGACGATCATCTGCGTCGACTGACCGGCTGGCGCAAAGCGCGGTGGTCTGGCCTTGCCGATCTGGCCCGCGCGCTTGGCTTTCGCCTCTTCAGCAGCGTCGATCTTCAGGCGGGTGATCGCCATGCCCTTGCGAATTGTCTGGGCGTTCTTCTCCGGCGCGAAGTCCTTCAGTGCAGCATCGGTCGGTAATTCGACATTGATCGACAGCCGGTCGGCATAACGACCGGCTTCAGCGATCAGAACGTCGCTCGCGCCGGGAATGGTCTTGAGATGTATATAGCCGCGAAAGCCGTGCTGTTCGCGCAGTGTGCGCGCGACACGGACAAGATCGGCCATCGTGTCGTCTTCCGAACGGGCAATGCCGGACGAAAGGAATAAGCCTTCGATGCAATTGCGCCGGTAGAGATCGAGTGTCAGCGTCACGACTTCCTCGACCGAGAAACGGGCGCGCAGCACATTGCTCGACCGTCGGCTGACGCAATAGGCACAGTCGTAAACGCAGAAATTGGTCAGCAAAATTTTCAGCAGCGAAACGCAGCGGCCGTCCGGCGTATAGGCGTGGCAGATGCCGGCGCCGGTCACCGATCCGATGCCACCCGAACGCGCATTGCGTTTTGTGCCGCCGGACGATGCGCAGGAAGCATCGTATTTGGCGGCGTCAGCGAGAATTTCCAGCTTCTGCGGCAACGTCAGCGGCATGGCATGTCTCTTCCACCCGGTCCTCTAAGTTCCTGTTTTGTTCTTTTAAGGGCAAGGTCCGCGAAAGCAAGCGAAACCACGGTTCCATCGTCGTGGCGTTTCTCGCACTCGGATGCTCTGCGTCGTTCGCCGCTACGTCATTCGACACACCGTCGACCCTTGCGTGAAATCTTGTATTCCAGTCACCCGTGCCCATGTCTTGCGCCATGACCACGGCATACGCCCATACGCTGCATGGCACTTTCACGCGCTCGCCGAGCCGTGCTCAGCGGCTCGCGCGTATCGAGCGGTTGGCAGCTCTGCTCGACACGGCTTTTGCGATCCCGTTCACGAAAATCCGTTTCGGTGTCGATGGTCTGTTCGGATTTGCGCCGGTCGTCGGCGATGTCATCACCACCGGCCTCGCGCTCTACATCGTCTATGAGGCGCGCCGGCTGGGTGCGCCGAGACATCTGGTGGCGCGCATGCTGACCAATGTTGCGGTCGACGGCGTGATCGGCGCGGTGCCGGTCGCCGGCGATGTGTTCGACGTGTTCTGGCGCTCCAACAAGCGCAACGTCCGGCTCCTGCGTGAGCATTTGGCCAGCGAATCGCAAAAGGGGCGGTAAACCGCAACGCCCTGTGCTAGATACGCCTCCGTGAATCCTACGGGGGAAAATTCCATGCTCAAGAAGCCTGCCTGTCCCGTCATTGCCATTGAAGAGCATTACTGGGACAGCGAATTGTCGGACACTTATACCGGCATTGGCCGCGCCACCGTGGCGGACGAACAGACCCGCCGCATGCTCGATCTCGGCGAGCTGCGCATCCGCGAGATGGACGAAGCCGGCATTGACATGCAGGTGCTCTCGCATGGGTCGCCGTCCGCGCAGTTGCTGACCGGCCCCGAGGGCGTCGCGCTGACGAAGCGCGTCAACGACCGTCTCGCCGAAGCGATCGCCCGACATCCGACCCGCTTTGCCGGCTTCTGCGCTTTACCGACTTCCGATCCCGAAGCGGCGGCCATCGAACTCGAGCGTTGTGTGAAGAATGGCTTCAAGGGCGCCATGATCCACGGCCTTGCCAACGGCGTGTGGATGGATGACGTCCGGCTTCGTCCAATCTTCGCGCAGGCGGAGAAGCTTGATGTGCCGATCTATCTGCATCCGTCGGTGCCGATGCAGCCGGTGATGGACGCTTATTACAAGGATTACATCAAGGATTTTCCAATGGTGGTCCGTGCCGCCTGGGGCTTCACTGTCGAGACGGCGACAGTCGCCATTCGCATGATCCTGTCCGGCATGTTCCAGGAACATCCGAAGCTCAAGATTGTGCTCGGTCATCTCGGCGAGACGTTGCCGTTCCTGCTCTGGCGCATTGATCACGCGCTGGCGCGGCCGGGCCAGAAACAGCTGAACTTCCGCGAGACCTTCTGCACAAACTTCTATGTCACCACGAGCGGCTTCTTCTCCAATCCCGCCTTGCTCTGCACGGTGATGGAAATGGGCGTCGACCGCATCCTGTTCGCCGTAGACTGGCCGTTCGTTGCCAACACGCCCGGCGTGCAATGGGTCGATACCATTCCGCTGTCGGACGAGGACAAGATCAAGATCCTCAGCGGCAACGCGAAGAAGCTGCTGAAGATGTAGAGTGATGTGACTCCGTCATGCCCGACCTTATGCCGGGCATCCACGTCTTTTCCCTTGCAAACGAAGACGTGGATGGCCGGGACTAGCCCGGCCATGACGCCATCAGATGGTCACGGCACGTCGTCTTCGCCGACGGCGCCGCCTTCGCCTTCGAGGCGGCCGATCTGTTTGACATCGACGCGCGAGAATTTCAGCCGCACGCCGGCGCCCATGCCATCCCCTTCCGGAATGAACACCGCACCGAAATGCTCGAGCGCCCTGCGGACAGCATCGGTCGCCGCATCGGTCGGGAGCAGGGCGGCGTCGCTGGATTCCATGCGGATGATTTGCTCGGACGAGACTTTCGCCGTTCCGGCAAGATCGTCGAGGCTAATGCCGGTCAGCGAACGAGCCGCGGCGATGAGGCGTCCACTCAGCATGCGCATTCTCCAAAAAGCTTGCCATGCATCCAAAATAGCGGCGATCCGCAGCCGGTTGCATAGCCAATAATTACCCGGTGACATTTGCCGGGTCGTGCAGTGCGTCTGAAGCGCCTTATTAAGAATGCAATTCAACGCCCGATTTCACTAGTAAAGAATACCATATGCGTCCATAGTGGTTTATGGATGCAATTTACGGTTATGCAATCTGGGCTTTATTGACGATCGCAGTCCTGGGCGCAGCGCTCGCTTTCATGGTCCAGTGACAGTCCAATAAATTGGGACTGTTGCCGAAGGACCGTCGATAATTGTCCTATTCGGGTGTCACCCGTCCATTCTGACGGCTGGTGCGTTGTAACAACCACAGCGGAGTCAGAGATGTCCCTAACCTTTCCCAATCCCGGCTGGTCTTATGACGCGAGCGTCAGCGCGGCGCGTTTTCAGGGCCATGACAGCGCGAAGGAGGCAGCACATGACTGACCGTACGCATCAATTCAAAGTCGACGAGTGGGTGGATATTATTCCGTCCACTTTGCGTTCGGCGGCGCCAGGGCGATACCGGATCGTTCGCCTTGTTCCCTGCGATGCTGAAACTCCTCGTTATTGTATTCGAAGCCAGGACGAGAAACACGATCGTATTCTCGCAGAGCACGATCTGCGTCGCGTAGAGGTCGTGATCGCCTAAGCCACGCTGTTTCTGAAGCATCTCCCAGGTGCTATGCGGGATCGAACGTCTGATCGAGCGAGTTGAGAGCGCGCGGCGGCAGCCCTGCAACAATTCACGCACTGTGATTGCGAGTTGTTATGAGGTTGATTGCGCCTATGGCCGTAGGTGTTCCATTTCTTCACCAAGCTGAATCGGATTCGCCATCGTCTCGTGCAACTTGTCCTTGTCGAGTTCGCCTTCCGATAGGCTGATGACGACGGTGGCGACGCCGTTACCGATCAGGTTGGTCAACGCGCGGCATTCGCTCATGAACTTGTCGATGCCGACCAGGATGGCGAGTGACTGGATCGGAATGTCCGGCACGATGGCAAGCGTTGCGGCCAAGGTGATGAAGCCGGCGCCGGTGACGCCGGAGGCACCTTTCGACGTGATCATGGCAATGCCGAGAATGCCCAACTCCTGCCAGATCGTCAGCGGGGTGTTGGTTGCCTGTGCGAGAAACAGGATCGACAGCGTCATGTAGATGTTGGTGCCGTCAAGGTTGAAACTGTAGCCGGTCGGGATGACGAGGCCGACCACGGAGCGCGATGCGCCAAGATGCTCCATCTTCTTGATCATCTGGGGGAGCACCGTCTCCGATGACGACGTGCCAAGAACGATCAGCAACTCATCCTTGATATAGGCGATGAAGCGGATGATCGAGAAGCCGGCAAGGCGGGCGATGCCGCCGAGTATGATCAGCACGAACAGCACGCTGGTCAGATAGAAGGTGCCGATCAACGCCGCGAGGTTCAACAGTGAGCCGACGCCATAGGCGCCGATGGTAAAGGCCATCGCGCCGAAGGCGCCGATGGGAGCCACGCGTACGATGATGCGGATCACGCCGAAGAAAACCTTCGCCGCCATGTCGATGGCAATGGCGATCGGCTCGCCGGCCTTGCCCATGAAGGCGATGGCAAAGCCGGACAGGATCGAGATCAGAAGAACCTGGAGCAGATCACCGCGCGCAATCGCCCCGAAATAGCTGTCGGGAATGATCGCCATCAGATGCGCGACGAGGCCTTGCTCCTTCGCCTGGGCGACATAGGTGGCGACCGATTTCGGATCGATCGCTACGGGATCGATATCGAAGCCGGCGCCGGGCTGTAGCGTGCGGCCGACAATGAGACCGATCGCAAGTGCAAGCGTCGAGATCACTTCGAAATAGATCAACGCCTTGATACCGACACGGCCGACGCGTTTGAGATCGCCCATCGACGAGATGCCATGTACGACGGTGCAAAAGATAACCGGCGCAATCATCATCTTGATGAGGGCGATGAATGCATCGCCCAGCGGCTTCAGCGCCTTGCCGAGGTCGGGATAAAAATGGCCGATGAGGATGCCGAGTGCGATGGCAATCAGAACCTGAATATAAAGAATGCTGTACCAGGGCTGGCGATCGGCTGTTGGTGCTGAAATTTTCGGGATCGATGCGACGTCCTGGGCCATAGGGCACCCTTTGTTGTGGGCTGTTCCACGCTGCGCGTCTGGGATTCATGCCCCACCTAACGCAAATGCGGGTCTTACATTGGTGTAAATACGGTATGGAGGCCCTGCGCCATAGCAGGGGCAAAGAGCCCATAGGACCATGGGCCCAATGACTTCTTGCCGATATGCGATGATTGCGCAGCGAGGCGTTGCCTTGCGGTCATCGGCCGTTTGAGGAGCGCGCGCGGGCGTTTCCCGGGGACAGAATCTGAGGGCAAAAGCATTTGAAAGAAGCGATAAGCGGCTCCCTTAGGCTCAGCATTAAGTCCTATGACGATTTGCAGGCGCGCCGACACAATGTCGCCGTATCCCGCAATACCTCCGCATCACCGCGAGACAAGGAATGTCTTGGCGTGACTTGCGCGCCGTTGATGTCGGTTTGTCACAAACCGTGACTGCTTCTGCCGGAAAGGCGCCGCGTCATCGCCTCAATGCGCCGCGAGCAGGCAGATATCCGTTTTTTAACCGGAGGCGTCAGATGGCTCGCTTCAGCACCACAGGCTTTTCAGCATTGTCCGCAGGTCTCATCACCGTCGCTCTGCTCTCTGGTGCGGCACAGGCCCAGGAAGGCGGCGCCTATTCCGGGCTCGTCGCCGGCCACGCGGCGACGCATGGGTTGCCTCCTTCGCTCGTTCATCGCGTCATCATGCGCGAGAGCCGCTACAATCCCCGTGCGGTGTCGAAGGGCAATTACGGCATGATGCAGATCCGTCTCGGTACGGCGCGCGCGATGGGGTATCGCGGCGACGCGGCCGGATTGCTCGATCCCAATGTGAACATGACGTACGCCGTGAAGTATCTCGCCGGCGCCTATCGTGCGGCCGGGGGCAATCATGATCGTGCGGTTGCGCTCTACGCGCGCGGCTATCATGACGTCGCCAAGCGCCAAGGTACGTCGGCGGTGGCGCTGGCCAACGGCGGTGGTGCGCCTGCGATGGTTCCGCTAGCGGCACCGGTCGCGCCGATCATGCAGCCGCAGGTGCGGCAGGCTTATAACGCGGCCTATGGCGTCAGCCCCCGCCGCGTGAGCCGGTCAGCGCGGATGGACCGGGCGGCGATGCTGGTGACCACCTCGCGCGACCAGGAGGTCATCTGGTAACCCGCCTTCCCGGAAGAAAAGGGCGCTTCTTCAGAGAATTTTTTGCCGGGCGCCATTTGCGTGGCCGCCCGGCATTGCTATGAGAACGGTCCGCACCGGAACCGGTCCGGGCCCGTAGCTCAATGGTTAGAGCCGGCCGCTCATAACGGTCTGGTTGCAGGTTCGAGTCCTGCCGGGCCCACCAATGAAACAACGAGTTACCGCAACTTCTTTCCGCTGGTACTTCGAGGCAGGAGCGATAATTGCGCCGGCACCTTTTTCGTTAGCCGGACAAACGTAGGTCAAGATACCCTAAGAATCGTTCGACGCGCGGCCGATCAAGATCGCAGATGCGGACCGTGGAATGGCGCTTTGTCGGTAGGGTTGTCTTTGAGCGGGTTCGGCAGATTTTGTCCCACCGAACTCCGCCCTTGAAAGCAGGCTGCCTTCACCGGCTGAAGGCGAGTGTTGGCAGCCAGAGGATCAGCGCTGGGAATGCGATCAGCAGCGCGATCTTGAACAGGTCGGCGATGATGAACGGAATGACGCCGCGGAAGATCGTGCTCATGCGTTCATCCGGGACCAGCGCCTTCATGACAAAGAGATTCATGCCGAAGGGCGGCGTCAGAACGCCGAGTTCGACCAGAATCACCATCATGATGCCCCACCAGATCGGGTCGTAACCAAGGCTCTGGACGATGGCAGATGCAATGCCGGCAGTGACGATCATGATCGCGAAGGAGTCCATGATCGTACCGAGCACGATGAAAACGCCGATCAGAAGCAGGATTACCGAAAGATTGGAGAGACCCAGGCCGGTTAACGAATTGAGGAGCGTCTGGGGAAGCCCCGAAGTCCCGAAGAAGAATGAGATCACCATCGCACCGATGATGACGAAGTAGAGCATCGACGTGGAGCGTGTCGCTTCGCCGATCACCTCGCCGAGGCTCGCCCTGCTCAGCTTGCCGCGGTAAACACAGATCATGAAGGCGAGGGTTGCGCCGACTGCAGCCGCCTCGGTCGCGGTGAAGAGGCCGGTATAGATGCCGCCGATGACGATGCCGAACAGCACGAAAACGCTTTTGCAGGCGTAGAGAGCCCGGAAAAACTCCTTCGCGTCGAACGGGGCACGGCCGGGCGCGATCTTCGGATTGAGCGCGACCCAGATGACGATAGCCAACACGTAGAGAATGATTGTGATCGCGGCCGGAACCAGAACGGCAATGTAAAGCCGGCCGATCGATTCTTCGACAAGGATCGCGTAGAGGACGATCGCGGTGGATGGCGGGACCAACTGTCCCAATGTGCCTCCAGCGGCGATGCTGCCGGTAGACAGTTGCATCGCATAACCGCGCTGCTTCATCTCCGGGATCGCGACGCTGCCGATGGTTGCGACGGTTGCAAGGGACGAGCCGGTCAGCGCACCAAAGCCCGCGCAACCTCCGACGCTGGCAAGGGCGAGGCCGCCGCGGAATGGCGCGAAGGTGGCATGTGCGAGGCGATAGATGTCGGACGAAAGACCGGCCACGCCGGCCAGCGCGCCCATGATCATGAACAGCGGCAATACCGCGAGATCCTCGCTGGTGATCAGGCCGACCGTCTCGGATCCGAGAATGGTCATCGCGGTCGGATAACCCATCAGAACGCCGATGCCGACCAGCGCGCTTATCACGAGTGCGGCGGCGATCGGGACGAAGAGCAAGATCAGCACCCACAGCAGGAAGAAAATCGAAATCGAGAAGGCGGTGGCGTTGCTGGACAGGACCGGCTGCATCGCCGTGGTGCCGAAATAAACCGCGGCCGCAAGCAGCACGGCGCCTGCGAACATGGCCGCAAAGATGGCGTAAATTCGCGGGTCGCTCGCGCGTTGGTCCGAATGACCTGCATCGGCCGCTGGGTGCGACCGCAAATGCTCGGCAATCATCGATAGGACCACGACGGCCTGGACCGGAATATACAGGGAGAAGAAAAACGAAATCGTCAGCAGGAACGGCCAAAGCGGCCATTGCAGGACGATGGTGATCTTACCGATGTTCAGAGCTTCGAGGCTATAAACCAAGACCTGCCAGCTGGTCAGGCAAAGTATCAGCAGAAACAGGGTTTGGCCGAAGATGCGCAGCCATCCTGCCACACGATCGCTGACGACGAGTTTGATGAAGTCGATCTCGAGGCTCGCGCGTTGCACGAGCCCGCTGAGGAGAACGGCAGAAATCGCTACAGCGAAGATCGTTCCGAGAAACTCGTTAGAGCCCGCGATCGGCGAGTTGAAGACCGAGCGCAGGACGATCACGTCCAGGGTCGTGAGAACGCCGATGATCAGCATTCCCACGACGCCGACGAATGCGGCCACGCGGCTTACGGCATTGGTTATGGCCTCAATGCGCGCCAGCATTCTGTCCTGCATGAAACGAAGGCCTTGTCCTGATTATTTCTCGGCCTTCGCCTTGTCGAACTCGATCTTGAATTGCTCCAAGACCTTCTTGCCGTCTGGCGTATCTGCGACCCACTTGGCCTGCGCAGTCTCGAGCGCCTTGGTCCAGCGCGCCTTTTCCTCAGGGCCAACTTCCACCACGTTGTACTTGCCGTTGTTCTTGACGATCGAGTCACGCAGGTTGTGGGAGAGCTGTTCCAGCCCGTTGCCGATCTGACGTGACATGCCGGCGCCGGTGTGTTTCGCCAGGATCTGTTTGCCCTTTTCCGAAAGCTTTTCGTAAGCCTTCGGATTCATCACGATAAAGCCCGACGGCGCGCCGAGCGAGACGCCGGTCACATAGTCGTTCGTGACTTCGGTCAGGCGGAATGCACCCATCATGATCCAGTTTGCGATCGCGGAATCGACGACGCCGCGGCTGAGCGCCTGATAAACCTCGGTCGCCGACAGGGAGATCGGCGAGCCGCCGAGCGCCGAGGCGATGTCGCCAGACAGCTTGTCGGCGGACCGGATCTTTTGACCCTTGATGTCGTCGAGCTTGGCGACCTTGGACTTCGAGGCGAGGCCCTGAACGGGCAGGGCGACAAGACCGAGCACCTTTATGTTCTTGTACTCGTCGGCGAGGAGTCCGCTCTCGTAGAGTTTCCACAGCGCGGAAGAGGCTGCGCCTGCCTGCGTGTCTTCAACCAGCGCCGGCAGCGTGATGACCGATGTCTTCGGGAATGGAAGCCCGACCGTGCCGTGGAGCGCCCAGCCGATATCGACGACCCCGTTGAGCGTCCGCTCCCACACATTGCGGCTGTTCGCAAGTTCGAGTCCGTAAACCTGAATCCTGAACTCGCCCTTTGCTTCCTCGTTGACCTTATCCGCCCAGGGCTTGAATACGCGCTGAGCGGTGGCATTTTCGAGTGGCACCGTCGCAGCGAATTTCAGAACGGTTTCGGCCGCTGCATTGCCTGCCAAAAGCGGCAGAGCAAGCGCCACCGCGCTGGATAGCAACGATGCGCGAGTGGCAATCGACGTGCCGAGCCAGCGGGCGCTGTTGTAGAATTTAAAGTTGCTAGACATCAGTTTCCCCCATTCTAAATTTTCATTTTGTTTTCCGATGTTGAGCACATCGGTATCAATTTGTCTTGGATTTTCGGTCATTCACGTCGCGATTGTCACGCGCGAAAAACGAAAACCTCCTGGGCCTCTCACCGCGATGAAGGTGCCTGCCAGCCGATCCGTTGCGAGATTCGGAGGGCGGTGGCGCACAAGTCATCGACGATTGCATTCGGCAACTCGACCAGACTGGGCTTGTTGCTGACGAGTGACATCGTCGCGCGCAGTTCGCCTTGCGGATCGAAGACCGGCGCTGCGACCGCGCGAATGCCGTGAAAGACCTGTCCATCGATCCAGGCAAAGCCCTCGCGGCGGGCGTCGGCTGCTGCTGCGGCGACTTCCTTCGCGGTCGGCTTGTTTTCTTCGCGACGCGCAAGTTCTGCGCGCAGGATCGGCTTGACCTGTGTTTGCGATTGATGCGCGAGGAAAAGTCGCCCGGCTGCGGAATCGTAAAGCGGCAGAACTGCGCCAAGCCGCAACTCCGAGAGCAGAGGAGCTTGGCTATTGTAGATGCGGACGATCGTGACGCCATAGTCGCCCCAGACCGACAGATGGCCGTCGACGTTCACGCGGGTGACGAGCTGCCGGAATTCATCGTCGGCAATCTGGATGAAGTCCGCACGGTTCAGCGCCGCCATGCCGAGGCGCAGCGCGAGAGTGCCCAGATCGTAATGACCGCTGTCGGAATCCTGCTGCACCAATCCGGCGCGAATGAAGCTCGTCAGATAACGGTGCGCCATACTGGGCGACATGCCCGATGCCTGCGCCAGCGTGCGCAGCGGGAGGGATCCGCGGGACTCGATCAAGGTCTCCAGGAGTTTCACTCCCTGTTCGACGGATTGAATGCCTTTGCTCTGAGCGGCCATGCATTGAGCATTTGCTATTAGCCAAAGAATTTGTCAATGAGAAACGGCGCCGCCGCCGCGGCCAAGCAGATAAAGCCGCCTCCGCACACGCGATGACGATGCGAAGGTGGGTGTTTGGGAGTGAATGCCACAGATGACGTCCGCCAAAGTTGCCCCCTCTCAACGATTGCGTCTCGCTGCCGATATCGGCGGCACGTTCACCGACGTCGCAGCCTT
>JAEYVN010000022.1 GCA_023431725.1 Pseudomonadota bacterium | reverse complement strand
GTGATTCGATAGCAAGCAGGTATGGCGCGCCTGTGGCAGGCCTCGCCATCCAGAGGAAATACCATTTACGGGACAAATGGTTGCGCAGGAAGCCAGGGTTCTGGTGCAGCGCACCGACCGGCGGCGCTTTCGCGTCAGACGGCGCGCATCACCAGCGTGGCGTTAGTGCCGCCGAAGCCGAACGAGTTCGACAGGACCACCTTGATCTCGCGCTCGCGCGCCTTATGCGGCACGAGATCGATCGGCGTCTCCACCGACGGATTGTCCAGATTGATGGTCGGCGGCGCGATCTGATCGCGGATTGCCAGAATCGAGAAGATCGCTTCCACGGCACCGGCAGCGCCGAGCAGATGGCCGATCGAGGACTTGGTGGACGACATCGAAATCTTGGCGGCCGCATTGCCGACCACACGTTCGACGGCCCCGAGTTCAATCGTGTCCGCCATGGTCGATGTGCCATGCGCGTTGATGTAGTCGATATCGTCAGCCGAAATGCCGGCCCGCTTGATCGCCGCCGACATGCAGCGGAAGGCGCCTTCGCCATCCGCCGTCGGCGCGGTGATGTGATAGGCGTCGCCGGACATGCCGTAGCCGATCACTTCGGCATAGATCTTTGCGCCGCGCTTCTTGGCATGCTCGTATTCCTCGAGCACGACAGCACCTGCGCCCTCGCCCATGACAAAGCCGTCGCGGTCCTTGTCGTAGGGTCGCGAGGCCTTTTCGGGCGTATCGTTGTAGGATGTGGACAAGGCACGGCAGGCTGCAAAGCCGGCCATCGACAGACGGTCGATCGGCGATTCAGCGCCACCCGCAACCATAACGTCGGCATCACCGAGCATGATCATGCGCGAGGCATCGCCAATCGCGTGCGTGCCGGTCGAACAGGCCGTCACGACCGCTGAATTCGGTCCCTTGAGGCCGAACTCGATCGAAACATAACCGGACGCCAGATTGATGATGCGTCCCGGAATGAAGAACGGCGACAGCTTGCGCGGACCGCGTTCCTTGACGAGGAGAGCGCCCTCGGCAATGCCGCCGACACCGCCGATGCCGGAGCCGATCATCACACCGGTCGCATATTGCTCGTCCGGTGTGCTCGGCCTCCATTGTGCATCGTCGAGCGCCTGACGTGCGGCGCTCATGGCATAGACGATGAAGGGATCGACCTTGCGCTGTTCCTTCGGTTCCATCCACTGATCGGCATTGAAGGTGCCGTCAGAGCCGTCGCCGCGCGGGATCGAACAAGCGATCCGGCACGGCAGGTCGGAGGTCTCGAAAGTATCGATCTGGCGGGCGCCGCTACGGCCTTCGAGAATACGTTTCCACGTCGTCTCGACACCGCAACCGAGCGGCGAGACCATTCCCAAACCTGTAACGACGACACGCCTCATGATCTTATTCCCGCTACATCCGGTTGCCCGCACATCATATGGTCACGTGCGGGCAACCGGACGATCGCGATCAGCTGTTCTTGCGATCAGCTTTTGGCGTTCTTTTCGAGGAACTTCACCGCGTCACCGACGGTGAGAATGGTCTCGGCAGCGTCGTCCGGAATTTCGCATCCGAATTCTTCTTCGAAGGCCATCACGAGCTCGACCGTATCCAGGGAGTCCGCCCCGAGATCGTCGATAAAGCTTGCCTGCTCGGTAACCTTGTCGGGCTCGACACCGAGGTGCTCCACAACAATCTTCTTCACTCGCTCGGAGATGTCACTCATCTGTTCGAACCTCTGCTTCCAGTGATGTGCTCAATCGGCGGCGCGATCGAAGCTGTCGTTGCACGGCCATTGATACGGTTCAAGCAACAAGAATACTCAGTTTGAGTTATCCATGCGTCCTGACCGGAACGGATGGCCGTTCCAAAACCGCGATGACGGCGGCGTGTATTGTGTCGCAGACATGGCGTCAAGCCCGCGCCCCCACGCTTCCCCAACCCGGCTCAAAAATCGCTACCACACTTCAAAACCATTGGCCAGCATAGGCGGGCTCACGGGGCGCCGTCATACTGGCCCTACGTCCTTCAGATCATTGCCATTCCGCCGTTCACGTGCAGCGTCTGCCCCGTGACATAGGCGGCTTCGTCGGAGGCCAGATAGACCACCGCTGCGGCGATATCGTCACCGGTGCCGAGACGACCCGACGGCACCATCTGCAGTATCGCCTCGCGCTGCTTCTCGTTGAGCTTGTCGGTCATCGGCGTTGCGATAAAGCCCGGTGCGACACAATTCGCCGTCACGCCGCGACGGGCGTATTCCTTGCCGATCGACTTCATCATGCCGATCATGCCGGCCTTGGCCGCCGTGTAATTGCCCTGCCCCGGATTGCCGGTCACGCCGACCACCGAGGTGATGCCGATAATGCGGCCATGGCGGCGCCGCATCATGGTTTTCATCGCAGCGCGCGACAGACGGAACGTCGCGGTCAGATTGATATCGATGACGCTGTCCCAATCCTCGTCGCGCAATTGCACGAACAGATTGTCCTTGGTGATGCCGGCATTGGCGACAAGAATATCGAGCTTGCCCATGACCTCTTCGGCCTTCGGCACCAGCGCCTCGACCTCGTCCTTGACGGCGAGATTGCAGGGCAGCACATGCACGCGATCCTTCAGATCGGCGGCGAGCTGATCCAGCACCTCCTTGCGCGTGCCGGAGATCGCGACCGTTGCACCTTGCTGGTGCAGCGCACGCGCGATGGCATTGCCGATGCCACCGGTCGCGCCGGTGACGAGCGCGGTCTTGCCGGTCAGGTCAAACATCTTGCTGTTCCTTTCACTCAAGCACTGGCCGAACGTGCGGCCTTGAAAGCCGCAACGTCATCGGGCGTTCCGATGGTCGAACCGGCTGCACCATCAACGATCCGCTTCAGCAGACCGGTCAGAACCTTGCCGCTGCCGACTTCATAGAATTGCTTCACCCCGGCGCCGGCCATGGTTTCCACGCATTCGCGCCAGCGCACCGTTCCGGTCACCTGCTCGACCAGCCGCTTGACGATCTCCTGTGGATTATCGATCGGCTGCGCCAGCACATTGGCGACCACCGGCACGACCGGCTTGTTCACCGTCGTATTCGCAAGCGCCTCTGCCATCGCATCGGCGGCGGGCTGCATCAGCGCACAATGGAAGGGCGCGGAGACCTGCAGGAGCATGGCCCGCTTGGCGCCCTTCGCCTTGGCGATCTCGACGGCGCGTTCGACCGCCGCCTTGTGCCCGGAAACGACGACCTGACCGCCACCATTGTCATTGGCGGCCTGGCAGACCTGCCCTTGCGCGGCCTCCTGCGCGGTCGCCACCGCGTCTTCGAAGGACAGGCCGAGCAGAGCCGCCATCGCGCCCTCGCCGACCGGCACCGCCTTCTGCATCGCATTGCCGCGAATGCGCAGGAGACGCGCCGTATCGCCGATGGAAAAAGCGCCGGCTGCAGCAAGTGCGGAATATTCGCCGAGCGAATGGCCGGCGACGAACGCCGCGTCACGCTTCAGATCAAGGCCGGCTTCCGCTTCGAGCACCCGCATCGCCGCGAGCGACACCGCCATCAGCGCCGGCTGGGTGTTTTCGGTCAGGGTCAGCCGGTCCGCGGGCCCATCCCACATGACGGCGGAAAGCCTCTCGCCGAGGGCGGAATCCACTTCCTCGAACACCGCCCTGGCCGCCGGAAAGGCATCGGCCAGCGCCTTGCCCATGCCCACGGCCTGACTGCCCTGGCCCGGAAAAACGAATGCCACCGCCACTCTGAATGCCCCTCCTGCGCCGCGGGTCCCCCGACCCGCTGAAATCCGGGCCGAAAAACTACGCGGTCCCCGGCGTGTCAAGCGAACCGGATCGCAAACATTGCCTGCCGGACGGCATTCCGGGCCCGGAGGCAGCAAAATGGGTACTCGATGCAGGCGGGCGGCCTGCGGGCGTGACTTCCCGGCCCCAAGGTTCTGGCGCAGCCATCGGTTCCGCCGTTCACACCGGCCCGCAGGTATCCTGGCAGGCGCACCGCTTGCGGCCGGCCTAGCGTGATGCGGGCCCTTCCGCCTTGCTATCCGGACGGAATCCCCTATAAACCCCGCTTCCGCTCGTCCCGGCCGGAGGCTGAACGGACGGCTGCATGCGCTTTCTCTCGGGCTCATGTGGCAGGACCAGTCGGTCCGTCGTCCTGTGTCTTCGCCATCAGAGCATCGAGCCTTTCCGAAGGACTCGTTGGGCTTCGCGCCGGACAGCGTACAAAGAGAAGGAAGGCACATGCCGTTATACGAGCACGTTTTTCTGACGCGCCAGGACGCCAGCGCGCAGCAGGTCGATGAGCTGACCAATCAGTTCAAGGGCATCGTCGAAGGTCTGGGTGGCAAGGTCGAAAAGACCGAGTACTGGGGCGTGAAAACCCTCACCTACCGCATGAACAAGAATCGCAAGGCGCATTTCACGCTGATGAATCTCGACGCTCCGGCGGCAGCGATTGCCGAAATCGAGCGTCAGGAACGCCTCAGCGAAGAAGTCCTGCGTTACATGACCATCCGCGTCGAGGAACTCGAGGAAGGCCCGTCCGCGATGATGCGCAAGGCCGAGCGCGACGATCGTGAGCGCGAAGGCCGCGGCTTCGGCGGTGGCTTTGGTGGTGGTTTTGGCGGCGGCGGACGCTTCGGCGATCGTGACCGCGGCGATCGCGGCCCGCGCCGTGACCGCGATGAGCGTCCGCGCGAAGATGCCGGCGCGTCGAGCAACGCTGGTGGGGAGCAATAATCATGTCGATGCAATCTGCTGGCGGTGGACGCCGCCCCTTCTTCCGTCGTCGCAAGACCTGCCCGTTCTCGGGCCCGAATGCGCCGAAGATCGACTACAAGGACGTCAAGCTGTTGCAGCGTTACGTGTCCGAGCGCGGCAAGATCGTGCCGAGCCGCATCACGGCCGTGTCGGCCAAGAAGCAGCGTGAACTCGCTCAGGCGATCAAGCGCGCCCGCTTCCTCGGCTTGCTGCCCTACGTGATCAAGTAAGTTCGATCACATGTGATCCGCGATCCGGCACGCCGGATCGCGTTCTTTGAATTTTGAAATACGAGGCGTTCGGAACGATCCGCGCGCCGATGGTTGGGGCAGACGAGCGCAACGCCGGTCTGCCTCTAACCGCTGAACAAGCGGGACAGCTCGTGATGATGCAGATTGCTTTGGTCGGATTGGGTGCAGGCGCGGCTTCCGCGTTCCTGTTCGCATCCATTTTGTCCGGCACGGCGCTGTCGATCATCCTGGCCTATCTTGCACCGCTGCCGATCATGATCGCAGCGATCGGCTGGAGCCACTGGGCCGGCCTGGTCGCGGCTCTGGCCGCAGCCGTCGGCCTCGCTGCGGGCTTTGGCAATCCGCTTTTCATGGTCAGCTTTCTGATCGCGACCGGATTGCCGGCGTGGTGGCTCGGTTATCTGACATTGCTCGGGCGCCCGAATGCCGAAGGCGGCATGGAATGGTATCCGCCCGGCCGCTTGCTGCTGTGGTGTGCCGCCGTCAGCGCTCTCATGATTCTCATTGTCGTGCCGACCTTCGGGCTGAATGAAGAATCGTTCCGCGCCGGCCTGCAGAAATTCATGGAAGGAGCGCTGCGTGAGCGAGGCACTTCGGCATCGCGTCCCTCGGACCTCTCCGACGATGACATCAAGCGGCTTGTCGACAGCTTCATCACCATCATGCCGCCGATCGCGGCCGGCGTTTCGACCCTGATCAATGTAATCAATCTGTATTTGGCCGCGCGCATCACCAAGGTTTCGGGTCGCCTGCGCCGGGAATGGCCGGATCTGAGCAGCATCAGGTTCCCGGCCGCCACGCACATCGTCTTCGCCCTTTCGCTTGTGATCTGGTTCCTGCCAGGCGCCGTAGGCATGGCGGGCGGGGTGATCTGGGCCACATTGACCGTCGCTTACGGCATTCTCGGCGTCGCCGTATTGCACGCCGTGACGCGCTCGTTCGGCAATCGCACCTTCATTCTGGCCACGCTCTACATCGTTCTCGCGCTCTTCTGGCCCGCGATCGTGCTGCTCGCCTTCATCGGCATTGCGGACGCAATTTTCGATTTCCGAAACCGCGCCGGAACCGGCAAGCCGCCGGCTCTGACGCAATGACACCAACCAACGAACGGCTAACTGATAAAGGAGAAACAACATGGAAGTGATTTTGCTCG
>JAEYVN010000018.1 GCA_023431725.1 Pseudomonadota bacterium | reverse complement strand
GATTGGGCTCCTTGACTTTGGTCGCCTCGAAAGCCGCCAATGCTTCTGCGGCCATACCGCGTTGGAGCAGCATCTGTCCGTAGAGTTCACGCGCCGGCGCCAGTGGCCCTGGTGTCACCGGAGATTTTTCGGTCTTGTCCTCGGCATCGGCTGCTGCGCTCATCGTCCTGAGGGCCTCGTCGTATTTCCCTTCGGCATAGAGCGCCCAGGCATTGGCCCCTTGCCACTGGATATCGACCTGTTCGGCCCAGTAGGCATCGTTCGCGGCCCGCAGCGTGTCGCGCAGTTCGGCCAGCCTGGCGATGTCTGCCATGGCCGAATCCGGAAGGCCCGACCGCGTAGCGCCGAGCGCGCGCGCGAAATGCGTGATCGCATCGGCGTAGGCGGCGCGCGGCTCAACCTGCAGATCCGATGCGCCCTTCCAGTCGTTGCGTTCCACCGCGTAACGCGCCGGGCTCGCCGCCAATGCAAATGTTGCAGCCCGAATGTTGGGGTTCACACCGGTCACCGTCTTCATCTCGTCGACAACTTCAAGCGCCTTCCTGTCCTGGCCGAGTTGAAGATAGGCATAGACCAGATAGTCCATGCCATGCAGCTGATCGCCTGCTTCCTTGTCTGCTTTTGCCGCACGCGCCGAAGCGATGTTCGAGGCGATTGACTCCTTCCAGTAACCGACACGCGTATAGATGTGCGATGGCATGTGCTGGGCGTGCGGCGCTGCCGGCGCGATCCTGGCGTAGCGGTTTGCGGCGTCGAGGCCTTTTTCGGCGAGTGCCGGATAATCATAGAGATGGATCAGGTAATGCGTGACGCCCGGATGTTGCGGCAGGCGTTGTGAGATCGGCTCGAGGATCGTCGCGCCCTTGAGTTGCTGGGCATAGGTCTTGTCGGAAGGCGATGCCGACGTATTCAGCGTGATGGCATAGGCAATCTGCGCTTCATCATCGTCAGGATATTTGGCAGCCAGCGCTTCCTGTGCCTTCAGAAAAGCCTGGATGCGCGGCGTATGTCCGACCTTGTCGTAGTCGGCATACATCAAGGCCAGGGCGTCGATATAGTCGCGCTCACGTTGCGTTTTGGCGCTCATCGCCTGAGCCTTACGGATGGCAGCAAGGCCAAGCGGCAGATTGGGTGCCGGCACCGGGGCGTGGGGGTTGTTGAGATAGGAAAGCGCGATGCCCCAATAGGCCATCGCACATTCGGGGTCCGCTTTCAGCACCTCTTCGAAAACGCCCTTCGATTGTGTGTACCAGAACGAATGCTGGTACCGCATCGCGCGATCGAAGCGGCGCTGCGCAACCTCGTTGCAGGAAGTTGCAAAGCGAACGTTGCCGAGTTGCTGGTCCGCTTCTCCTTGCGCGACTGTTGGCGAGGATGAAAGTGCAAATGCAGTGTTGCTGACAATGGCGGCAATCAACAGTGTCCGCATGATTTCCTCCTGCGGCGTTGGAAGAGGAATTCATTTCGCTGGGACGAAGTATAATCAGGAACAGCCTGTCGTTTAGACAACTATCCGTGCGGGCGTCATCGATACAGGCAGCCATTGCCATCAATTTTTTCGCGCCGACTAATGCAATGCAGTATGCATATTGCGCTGCAGTGTTGAGCAAAAATTCTGCGGTTCCGTCGACGTTATTATGAATAATTCTCTTTTCAAACGACACGCGTTGTGACTACGCTGCAGGTCTGCGAGAGCAAGGTGGCGCAGCGACGACGTCGCAAGGCTACCAAAGCGACTTGTGGCAACGCTGTGAAGCCGACGACAGATCGGCAAAACAGTTGATACGGGAGAAAACGCTAATGACTTCTACTGCAACGCATTTTGCGTGCGGGATGGTTGCTGCCCTTTGCGCAAGCAGCATCGCTTTGCCCGCACAAGCGGCCTGGGAGCCCACCCGGCCCGTTGAATTCATCATTCCGGCCGGTACGGGCGGTGGTGCTGATCAGATGGCGCGCACGATCCAGGGCATCGTGACCAAGCACAATCTGATGAAACAGCCGATGGTCGTGATCAACAAGGCTGGCGGTGCTGGCGGCGAAGGTTTTCTCGATGTGAAAGCTTCTGCCGGTAATCCGCACAAGGTGATCATTACGCTTTCAAACCTTTTCACGACACCGCTTGCGACAGGTATTCCTTTCAGCTGGAAGGATCTCACGCCGGTTTCGATGCTGGCGCTTGATGAATTCGTGCTCTGGGTGAATGCGGACAAGCCTTACAAGAACACGAAGGAATTCATTGCCGCCCTGAAAGCTGCGCCTCCCGGATCGATGAAGATGGGCGGCACCGGCTCCAAGCAGGAAGACCAGATCATCACCGTCGCGATCGAGAAGGCGACCGGTGGCAAGTTTACCTACATCCCGTTCAAGGGCGGCGGTGAAGTGGCCGTTCAGCTGGTCGGCAATCACGTCGATGCAACGGTGAACAATCCGATCGAGGCTGTGGCGCAATGGCGCGGCGGCAAGCTGCGTCCTCTCTGCGTGTTCGACTCCAAGCAGCTCGAATACAAGGAGAAGGTCACGGCCGACATGGGCTGGAGCGATATTCCAACCTGCAAGTCGCAGGGTCTCGACATGGAATATCTGATGCTGCGCGGCATCTTCATGTCGCCGCGGGCCACCAAGGATCAGGTCGCCTATTACGTCGAACTGTTCAAGAAGGTGCGTGAAACGCCCGAGTGGCAGGATTTCATGAAGAGCGGCGCTTTCAACACGACCTTCATGGCCGGCGATGATTACGCCAAGTGGGTCGGGGCGGAAGAAGCCCGACACAAGCAGCTGATGCAAGAAGCCGGCTTCCTGGCCGGGAACTAAAGCCAACAGAAGCCGGCGGATCTCAGGATCCGCCGGCTTTTTTGTCAGTCTTTCGGGGTTATTATGAATACACAAAACACAAGCAGCACCGGTCCTTCGCATCGCTCCGTCGAAGCCGGGGTTACGATCCTGATCGCCATCTTCGGGGTCATCGTTACCTACGGCAGCATCCAGGCTGGCATCAGCTGGGGCGCCGAGGGGCCCCGGGCGGGCTTCTTCCCGTTCTATGTCGGTCTTGCGATCATCATTTCGAGCGCGGTCAATCTCTGGAACACCATCAAGCCTGATGGCCCGACCGGCCTTTTCGCGGAATGGTCGCAGTTGCGCCAGGTGATGAGCGTTGTGATCCCGGCGACGATCTACGTGTCTTCGATCTCGTTCATCGGTCTCTATGTTGCGTCCGGCATCTTCATCGCCTGGTTCATGCGATGGCTTGGCAAGTACAACTGGCCGGTGGTTGCTGCTGTCGCGATCGGCATGCCCGTATTCATCTATTTCGTGTTCGAAAAGTGGTTCCTTGTCCCGCTGCCGAAGGGCCCGATCGAGGATTGGCTTAATCTTTGACCACGCACGCATCGTCTTGAGGGACTGGTTCAGGGACAATAACGATGGAAGAACTCACCAATCTGTTTCACGGCTTTGCCGTCACGTTGCAGCCCTTCAACATCCTGGTGATGGTGATCGGCATCGTGCTCGGCATCCTGATCGGCGTGCTGCCGGGACTGGGCGGCGCCAACGGCGTTGCGATCCTGCTGCCGCTCACCTTCAGCATGTCGCCGACATCGGCGATCATCATGCTGACCTGTATCTACTGGGGAGCATTGTTCGGCGGCGCCATTACGTCGATTTTGTTCAACATACCCGGTGAGCCATGGTCGGTGGCGACGACATTCGACGGCCATCCGATGGCGCAGCAGGGCAAGGCGGGCGAAGCTTTGACGGCGGCCTTCACGTCGTCATTTGTCGGCGCGCTGTTCGCCGTCATCATGATCACGCTGGTTGCGCCTCTGGTCGCAAGTTTCGCGCTCAGATTCGGGCCGGCGGAAAAGTTCGCCGTGTATTTCCTGGCCTTCTGCAGCTTCGTCGGTCTCAGCAAGGAGCCGCCGTTCAAGACCGTGGCGTCGATGATGATCGGCTTCGCGCTGGCTGCGGTCGGGCTTGATGCGATTACCGGTCAGTTGCGTCTGACCTTCGGCTTCATGGAGTTGTTGCAAGGCTTCGACTTCCTGATCGCCGTGATCGGTCTGTTCGGTATCGGCGAAATCCTGCTGACGATGGAAGAGGGGCTGAACTTCCGCGGCGGCAAGGCGAAGATCGACCTGAAGGTCGTGCTTCGCACCTGGATGGGTCTGCCGAAATACTGGATGACATCGCTGCGGTCGTGCATCATCGGTTGCTGGATGGGCGTCACGCCCGCCGGTGCGACGCCGGCCTCGTTCATGAGCTACGGCATCGCCAAGCGCGTCTCCAAGAACGGGCGCAACTTCGGCAAGGGCGAGATCGAGGGCGTGGTGGCGCCGGAAACCGCGGCGCACGCCGCCGGTACCGCCGCGCTGCTGCCGATGCTCTCGCTCGGCGTGCCCGGTTCGCCGACCGCCGCCGTGCTGCTCGGCGGCCTCCTGATCTGGGGTCTGCAGCCCGGACCGATGCTGTTCGTCGAACAGAAAGAGTTCGTCTGGGGCCTGATCGCCTCGATGTATCTCGGCAACCTCGTCGGCCTCATTATCGTGCTGACCTGCGTGCCGGTGCTGGCGGCGATCCTGCGCATCCCGTTCAGCATCATTGCCCCGATCATTCTCGTGCTGTGTGCCATCGGTGCCTACACCGTGAACAACAACAGCTTCGACGTGATCATGATGATGGTCTTCGGCGTTATCGGTTATGTGCTGAAGAAGTGCGACTACCCTCTGGCACCACTCGTGCTTGCACTGGTTCTGGGCAAGATGGCGGAAGAGGCCTTCCGTCAGTCGCTGCTTGCCTCCCAGGGCAGCCTCGGCGTGTTCTTCTCCAACGGCCTGGTCTCCTCGATCATGGTCCTGGGTCTGATCGCGCTGTTCTGGTCGGTCATCCAGGAGGGCTACACCCGTCTGCGGGCCCGGCCGGCACTCTAGGCCGGGGAAAACCCGGACCTGGGGCCGACTTGGGCTGAAATGAGCAGGCGGCTTTGAGTGGAAATCCGGTCTGGAATATTGTATTCCAGACCGGCACCGGTGACGGCATCATGAGTTCTGAGACCACCAAAGTAGTAGGGACACCCCGTCCGCGGGGACTGGACAGCGACGCGCAGCGGCTCGCCATCGAGCCGATCGACACGTCGTTCAGCTTCAAGAACAAGGCCTATGCGGCCCTGAAGAACGTCATTGTCTCGATGGACATCTATCGCAGCCGGACCGACATCCGGCTCGACGAGCGACAGCTGGCGCAGGATTTCGGCATCAGCCGGACCCCGGTGCGCGAGGCGATGGCCCAGCTCGAGCGCGAGGGCTTCGTGCGTTCGGTGCCGCGCCGCGGCGTCTATGTCGTGCGCAAGACCAAGAAGGAGGTGATCGAACTGATCACGGCCTGGGCGGCGCTGGAGGGGATGGCCGCGCGCCTGATTACCCAGAAATCCGCGACCGAGGGCGAGATCGCTTCGTTGCGCCAGATGTTCGCGACCTTCGAAGCAGATGGTCAGCTGCGCGCGCATCTCGACGAATACTCCGAGGTGAATATCGAGTTTCACCAGAGCATCATCCGCATGAGCGGCAACGGCGTGCTGATCGATCTCGCCGAAAATCTGTTCACGCACATGCGCATGATCCGTCGCAAGACGATCGTGGAGCAGGATCGCGCCGATAAATCGATCCGCGATCACATGAACATCATCGAAGCCCTCGAGGCGCGCGACACCCAGCGCGCCGAAACGCTCGTTCGCGATCATGCGCTCGGCCTTGCCGACCATGTCGCCAAATACGCCGACTATCTGGATTGAGTTGCAGGGAGAAGAGCGGGATGTCCGCAGTGGTACAAAGCATTGATCCGAATGCCGCAGAGCAGGATCTCACCGACGGTTTCAATCTCATCATCGATGCGCTGAAGCTGAATGGCCTCGATACGATCTATGGCGTGCCAGGCATTCCGATCACCGATTTCGGCCGCATGGCGCAGGCCGCGGGGATCCGCGTCCTGTCGTTCCGTCACGAGCAGAATGCCGGCTATGCCGCTTCGATCGCCGGCTTCCTGACGAAAAAGCCCGGCGTCTGCCTCACGGTGTCGGCGCCCGGCTTCCTGAACGGCCTGACCGCGCTCGCGCATGCGACCACCAACTGCTTCCCGATGATCCTGATTTCCGGCTCGTCCGAGCGCGAGATCGTCGACCTGCAACAGGGCGACTACGAGGAAATGGATCAGCTCGCGATTGCAAAGCCGCTGTGCAAGGCGGCCTATCGCGTGCTGCATGCGCAGGACATCGGCATCGCGCTCGCCCGCGCCATCCGCTCGGCGGTGTCGGGCCGTCCCGGCGGCGTCTATCTCGATCTGCCGGCCAAGCTGTTCGGCCAGGTCATGAATGCCGAAGCCGGCAAGAAGTCGCTGGTGAAGGTGATCGACGCCGCGCCGGCGCAGATCCCGGCGCCCGAGGCGATCAAGCGCGCACTCGACGTGCTCAAGGGCGCAAAAAAGCCGCTCATCATTCTGGGCAAGGGCGCGGCCTACGCGCAGGCCGATGACGTGGTCCGTCAGTTCGTCGAGAAGAGCGGCATTCCGTTCCTGCCGATGAGCATGGCCAAGGGCCTGCTGCCCGACACGCATCCGCAGTGCGCCGGCGCGGCGCGCTCGACGGTGCTGAAGGACTCCGACGTCGTGATGCTGATCGGCGCGCGCCTGAACTGGCTGCTCTCGCATGGCAAGGGCAAGGCCTGGGGCGATGCGCCGAAGAAGTTCATCCAGATCGACATCGAGCCGAAGGAAATGGACTCGAACGTCGAGATCGTCGCGCCGGTGGTCGGCGATATCGGCTCCTGCGTATCGGCGCTGCTCGCCGGCATGGGTGCCAACTGGCCCGCGGCCCCGGCCGACTGGATCAGCACCGTCACCAAGAAGCGCGACGACAACATCGCCAAGATGGCGCCGAAGCTGATGAACAACAATTCGCCGATGGATTATCACGGCGCATTGGGCGTGCTGCGCACGATCATCAAGGAGCGGCCGGACGCGATCCTCGTTAACGAAGGTGCCAACGCGCTCGATCTCACGCGCGGCATCATCGACATGTATCAGCCCCGCAAGCGCATCGATGTCGGCACCTGGGGCATCATGGGCATCGGCATGGGCTATTGCATCGCCGCCGCCGTCGAGACCGGAAAGCCGGTGCTCGCGATCGAGGGTGACTCGGCGTTCGGCTTCTCCGGCATGGAGATCGAGACCATCTGCCGCTACAACCTCCCGGTCTGCGTCGTCATCTTCAACAATGACGGCATCTATCGCGGCACCGACACCAATTCGGCCGGCTCCGATCCGGCGACGACGGTGTTCGTGAAGGGCGCGCGCTACGACAAGATGATCGAGGCTTTCGGTGGTGTTGGCGTCAACGCGACGTCGCCCGACGAGTTGAAGCGTGCCGTGAACGAAGCGATGGATTCCGGCAAGCCGACCCTCATCAATGCGGTGATCGATCCGGCGGCCGGCAGCGAAAGCGGCCGCATCGGCAACCTCAATCCGCAGAGCGCGCTGAAGAAGAAGTAAGGCATTTAACATAATCCGCTCGTCCCCGCGAAGGCGGGGACCCAGAGCAGTGCAAATGAAGTGACTGGATGCCCGCCTGCGCGGGCATGAGCGGGCGACGGAGAGCAAGATGGCAAAGAAGACGAAATCGAAATCCAAGGCGAAGAAGCCGGCAAAGAAAAGCGTCAGCAAGACACGCGCCAAGCCGGCCGCGAAGAAGGCCGCGTCCAAGCGGTCTTCCACCAAGGTCGTGACGCTGAAGACGGCGAGCAAGGCCGCCGGCAAGTCCAAGAGCGCCAGCAAGTCGAAAGCGGCGACGCCGCGGCCGTCGAAGAAGCCGTTCGGTCAGGATGGCAAGGCGCTGACCGGCGTTCGCATTCTCGACTTCACGCACGTCCAGTCCGGTCCGACCTGCACGCAGCTGCTCGCCTGGTTCGGCGCTGACGTGATCAAGGTCGAGCGTCCGGGTGTCGGCGACATCACCCGCGGCCAGCTGGTCGATGTGAAGGGCGCGGATTCGCTTTACTTCACGATGCTCAACCACAACAAGCGTTCGATCACGATCGATAGCAAGCATCCGCAGGGCAAGCGCGTGCTCAACGAGCTGATCAAGACCTGCGACGTGCTGGTCGAGAATTTCGCGCCGGGCGCGCTCGATCGCATGGGCCTGACCTGGGAGCACATTCACAAGCTCAACCCGCGCATGATCGTTGCGTCGGTCAAGGGCTTCGGTCCCGGCAAGTACGAAGACTGCAAGGTGTACGAGAACGTTGCGCAATGCACCGGCGGCGCCGCCTCGACCACGGGTTTCCGCGACGGCATTCCGCTCGTCACGGGTGCCCAGATCGGCGACTCCGGTACCGGCCTGCATCTCGCGCTCGGTATCGTTGCGGCGCTCTATCAGCGTAACCGCACCGGCCGTGGCCAGAAGGTGCTCGCCGCCATGCAGGACGGCGTGCTCAACC
>JAEYVN010000017.1 GCA_023431725.1 Pseudomonadota bacterium | reverse complement strand
GCGAGAGATAGGGATTGTCGTAGTTGAGATGGACGACGAAGCCGACCGCCACCAGGTTGTCGTCGTAGTGGTAGAGGAACGAGCCGCCGCCGGTGCTGTTGCCGAGTGGCCAGCCGAATGAATGCTGCGCCAGTCCCGGCTTGTGTTTGGACGGATCGACCTGCCACAGCTCCTTCAGTCCGATGCCGAATTTCGGCGGCTCGCAATTCCTGTCCAGATCGTATTTCGCAATCAGGATCTTGCTGAGAGATCCACGCGCGCCTTCGGCGAACAACGTGTATTTGCCGAGCAATTCCATGCCGCGGGTGAATCCGTCGCTCGGTTCGCCCTCCTTGCCGATACCCATGTCGCCAGTGGCGATGCCGCGCACTTCGCCATTGTCGCCGTAAATGAGTTCGGCGGCGGCGAAGCCGGGATAGATTTCAACGCCCAGCGCCTCGGCCTTCGCGGCCAGCCACTTGGTGACGAGGCCGAACGAGCCGATGAAGCAGCCGTGGTTGCTCATCAGCGGCGGCGCCATAAACAGCGGCACCGAGAAGGCCGAACTCTGCGACAGCCAGTAGAAGCGGTCGTCCTTCACTTCGGTTTTGAGGGGGCGGTCCGGGTCCTCGCGCCAGTCCGGGACCAGCCGGTCAAGCGCCGACGGGTCGACCACCGCGCCGGAGAGAATATGGGCACCGACTTCGGAACCCTTTTCCACCACGACCACGCTGATGTCCGGCGAAAGCTGTTTGAGCCGAATCGCGGCGGCCAGGCCGGCGGGGCCGGCGCCGACGATCACGACATCGAATTCCATACTTTCGCGGGCAGGTAGGTCGGACATTAGACTTCCTCTGAATGAGCTTTTGTTTTTCCACGTTTCTGGAAAAGCCACAATCCGCAAGGGCATGGTGTGGCGCCGGGTGCATGCGCTAATGTGGGGCCATGACCCCCGGACATGACAAGTCTGCCCTTGAATTGGCCGCCTATGACCTCCTGACCTTCTATGCCGAGGCGGGGGTGGACGCTGTCCTCGGCGATGAGCCGGTGGACCGGTTCGCCGACCTCGATCTGATGCCGGCTGCGCAGCCGGATGTTCCGAAGCAGGCCGCCGCTGTCGCGCGCGAGCAGCGCGCAAATCCACCGGTTCCGTCGATCCAGGCGCCACCGCCACCCGATGAAGCGATCATGGCGGCACGCGCGGCGGCCCAGTCGGCAGCCTCGCTGGACGAGTTGCGGGCGGTGATGAATGCCTTCGAAGGTTGCGCGCTGCGGACGACCGCCAAGCAACTCGTGTTCGGCGATGGATCGCCGGATGCCCGACTGATGTTCGTCGGCGAGGCACCCGGTTCCGAAGAGGATCAGAAAGGCATCCCGTTCGTCGGCCGGTCCGGGCAGTTGCTCGACCGCATGCTGGCCGCAATCGGCGTGGCGCGCTCTGACGTCTATATCGCCAACATCGTGCCCTGGCGTCCGCCGGGCAATCGCGATCCATCGATCCACGAATCGCAAACCTGTCTGCCGTTCATTCAGCGGCAGATCGAACTGGTCGATCCCGACGTGATCGTCTGTCTCGGCAAGCCGTCAACCGCGACGCTGCTCGGTGTCACCGATGGCATCCGCCGCACGCGCGGGCGCTGGTTCACGTACAACACCGGCAAGCGCGAGATCCGCGCGACCGCGACATTCCATCCCGCCTATCTCTTGCGCACGCCGATTGAGAAGCGTTTTGCATGGCGCGATTTCATGTCAATCAGGAAAGCGCTGCAGCAATAGCTGTTCGAACTGCGCGCTACTGTCGCGTTTCATCGCGGAACGTTTCAACCGCTCTGCCGTTGCTTCCATCACAAACGGAGCGACGACATGAAACTTGCAATCATCACCACTGCTTTTGTTTTTGCTGCAGGTGCTGCCTTTGCACAGGCCGGTCCGCCGCATGGCAAATCGACGACGGGCGATGCCAGGCCGATTGAATCGCAGGACCAGAACAAGCCGAATGTATCGGGTCCGCAAATGGCGCCCGCTGGCACGACCGGTATGAGTGCGCCGGCTACTGATGGTGTGAAGGGTAACGTCAATCCGGGCTCACAGAAATCCGGTTCTGAGCCTGCAGGTCAGCCGGCAGCGCAGCCGCGTCAGTAAGTAGCGTTTGTTGTGTAAGCTTTGAGTTAGGCAGCGCGGCTCGAACAAGCCGCGCTGCCTTCATAATAAAATCATTGCGAAAGATCAGAGCGCGACGAGGATTGCGCCCGCGGCGATGAGCGCAACGCCGAATGCGTTCAGCGCGTTCAGTTTCTCGCCGAGGAATACAACGCCGAAAATGGCGACCAGCACGACACTGAGTTTATCGATCGGCGCGACCTGAGCAGCCTGACCGATCTTGAGCGCGCGAAAATAGCAGAGCCATGACGCGCCGGTCGCGAGTCCCGAAAGAACGAGAAACAACCAGGTCCGGCCGGGGATGGAGGCCGGGCTCTGAAAGTTGCCGGTGGCGATGAGAATGCCGGACAGGAGGCAGATGACGACGATCGTGCGGATGAAGGTCGCGAGATCGGAGTTGATCTGCTCAACGCCGATCTTCGCGAAGATTGCCGTCAGCGCGGCAAACAGGGCGGACAAAACCGCCCAGAATTGCCACGAAGACAGCGCCGTGTTCATCGTCCCTTATCCGCCCGGAACCAGAATGAGCTTGACCGCAAAGATAATCGCGAGGGCGGCAACGGCAACCGACACATCTTTATATTTGCCCGCAATCAGCTTGATCAGCGCGTAGGTGATGAAGCCGAGACCGATGCCGGTCGCGATCGAGTAGGTCAGCGGCATCGTGATGGCGGCAATCACGGCCGGCGCGGATTCGGTGATGTCATCCCAGTTCAGTTCCGCCATCATGCTCGCCATCACGGCGGCGACGAACAGAAGCGCTGCCGCCGACGCATAGGCCGGGATCAGTCCGGCGAGCGGCAAGAAGAACAGTGCGAACAGAAACAGGATGCCGACGAATACTGCGGTCAGGCCGGTCCGGCCGCCCGCTTCGACGCCGGCCGCGCTTTCGATGTAGCTGGTCGTGGTCGAGGTGCCGATCGAGGCGCCGAACATCGCGGCGAAGCTGTCGGAGATCAGCGCCTGCTTCATGCGCGGCAGGTTGCCGTCCTTGTCGACGAAGCCGGCTTTCTCAGTCACCGCGATCAGGGTGCCGGCATTGTCGAACACGTCGATCATCAGGATCGAGAACACGACGATCAGGAACGACAGCTCGAAGATGCGTGAGAAGTCCAGTTGAAGCAGCGTCGGCGCGATCGACGGCGGCATCGACACGATGCCGGTGAATTTCGACAGCCCGAGCGGCAGGCCGATGATGCCGACGATCAGGATGCCGATCAGGGTTGCGCCGTGAATCCTGCGTGAATGCAGGGCCACGATCAGGATGAAGCCGAACAGGCACAACAGCGGCGCCGCGGTGTTGAGATGACCGAGCGTCACCAGCGTCGCCGGATGATCGATGATGATGCCCGCGTTCTCCAGCGCGATGATGCCGAGGAACAGCCCGACGCCGGCGCCGATCGCGTATTTCAGGTTACGCGGGATCTGGTTGATGATGTATTCGCGCAGTCCCGTCACCGACAGGATGAAGAAAAGCACGCCGGAGAGAAACACCGCCGCCAGCGCCTGCTGCCATGAATACTTATAGGTCAGCACCACGGTGAAGGCGAAAAAGGCATTGAGCCCCATGCCGGGTGCGAGCGCGATCGGATAATTCGCGTAGAGTCCCATCACGATGGAGCAGACTGCGGCGGCAACGCAGGTGGCGACGAACACTGCGCCCTGATCCATCCCGGCCTTGGCGAGAATGCTCGGATTGACGAAGATGATGTAGGCCATTGTCAGAAACGTCGTCACGGCGGCCAGCGCCTCGGTGCGGACATTGGTGCCGTTTGCCGTCAGTCCGAAATATTGGTCGAGAAAGCCATTCGCGCTGGCGGCTTTGCCCGTCGGTGTCTTGTTCGTCGCCATTATGTCCCCCTGCAGCCCTGCGCGATTGGCGCGTCGGGCAACTGAAGCAAGTTTAACGCCATTTGGGGTTCGGCGGGCGCCGGCGGCAACTTGTCCACTGTCAGAAAAGCCGGAAATTCGCAGTCCGGGCGCCGGACCACTGTCCGCACCGGTTGGAGCAATCACGCGATATGGAGGCAATACGGGACCTGGATGGGCCGGGCCTCCTGTGCCTTTTTGAACGAATCATGGCTTTTGGAATAATTCCGGTTGATACTTGCCGCCGCGATCGATGTTTGAGCGTTCGGCCAGAGTCGTCGGACTGTAGGAGCAGCTCATGGATTTAGATCCAGTTCTTCTCGCGCGCATCCAGTTCGCCTTTACCGTAACCTTTCATATTATTTTCCCGAGTTTCACGATCGGGTTGTCGGCTTATATCGCCACGCTCGGCGTGCTATGGCTGCGCACGGACGACGAGCGCTATCACCGCGTGATGCGGTTCTGGACCAAGATCTTCGCTGTGTCGTTCGCGATGGGCGTCGTGTCCGGCATCGTGCTGAGTTATCAGTTCGGCACCAACTGGAGCCGCTTCTCGGTCGTGGCCGGCAATGTCGTCGGACCGCTGATCGGCTATGAGGTGCTGACGGCGTTCTTCCTGGAGGCGACGTTCCTCGGCGTCCTGCTGTTCGGCTTCAATCGTGTGCCGCCGTGGCTCTATGTGCTGTCGGCAGCTATCGTCGCCATCGGCACGGCGATGTCGGCGTTCTGGATTCTCTCCGCCAATAGCTGGATGCAGACTCCAACCGGGTATGAGCTCCGCGACGGCATCGCCTATCCGGTCGACTGGCTGGCCATCATCTTCAATCCGAGTTTCCCGTATCGCCTCGCGCATATGCTGAACGCGGCGTATCTCACGACCGGTTTTGTCGTGCTCGCCGTCGCCGCGCGCTATCTCCTGGCCGGAAAGCATGTGGAGGATGCGAAAGTCATGATGCGGATGGGGATCGGCCTGATGGCGATCCTCGCGCCACTGCAATTGTTCATCGGCGATCAGCATGGCCTCAATACGCTGAAGTACCAGCCGATCAAGGTGGCGGCGATGGAAGCCCATTGGGACGGCTCGAAGCCGGCGGACTTCCATATCTTTGCCTGGCCGGACGAGAAGGCCGAACGCAACTGGTTCGAGATTTCCATCCCGCATGGTTCATCGCTGATCCTGACACACAGCTGGGACGGTCTTGTGCCGGGACTGAAGAGTGTGCCGCCGGATCAGCGGCCGCCGCTGCTGCTTGTCTTCTTCAGCTTCCGCATCATGCTGGCGGTCGGCTTTTTCATGATCGCGGCTGCGCTGTTCGGCGCCTACCTGTGGTGGCGTGACCGGCTGTTCGACACCGAATGGTATCTGCGCATCCTGTCGATGACGTGGTGGACAGGCTTCGTCGCCGTGATCGCTGGATGGGTGGTGACGGAAAGTGGCCGCCAGCCCTGGCTTATTCACGGCATGCTGAAAACGGCGGATGCAATTTCGCCGGTGCCGGCGGCCAGTCTGCTCGGCACCTTGGCACTGTTCGTCTTGTGCTACGGCATCGTTTTCTCGATGGGCATCTACTACATCAACCGTCTCATCAACAAAGGCCCCGAAGGTCGCGCGCTGGAAGAATCTGTCGGCTTCCCGAACCGTCCGCTGAGTGGTGCGGAAGATGCCGCGCGTGACGCCATCGGACACAGGGGGTAGGCCATGGAATGGTATCTCCCAATCATCTGGGCGGCGCTGATCGGTACAGCCGTCGCCATGTATGTAATCCTCGACGGGTTCGATCTCGGCATCGGCGTGCTGTTTCCGTTTGCGCGCAACGAGATGCAACGCGACCAGATGATGCGCTCGGTCGCGCCCTTCTGGGATGGCAACGAAACCTGGCTGGTGCTGGGCGGCGGCGGATTATTGGTCGCATTCCCGGTCGCCTATGCCGTTATCATGCCGGCGATGTATCTGCCGATCATCGTGATGCTGCTGGCGCTGGTCTTCCGTGGCGTCGCATTCGAATTCCGCATCGTTTCCGAGAGCAAGCGGTCGTGGAATTTCGCCTTCACCTTCGGCTCGATACTCGCAGCGTTTTCACAAGGCGTTGTTCTCGGTGGACTGATCCAGGGGATCAAGGCCGAGAACGGGCAGTTCGCCGGTGGTCATTTCGACTGGGCGACACCGTTCACATTCCTGTGCGGGGCTGCGCTGGTGGCAGGTTATGCGCTGCTTGGTGCGACCTGGCTGATCATGAAGACCGAGGGTGAGGTCGCGGTGCGAGCCCGCTCGCAGGCCAAGACGTTGCTGCTCGTCGTACTCGCCTTCATGGCCGCGGTCAGCCTCTATACGCCGCTTGCGTTCCCGCGCATCGCCGAGCGGTGGTTCTCGCTGCCGAATTTCTATTATCTGTGGCCGGTCCCCTTGCTGACGGCGCTGCTGGCTTTCGCGCTGTGGCGCTGGCTTGAACAACGGCGCGACGTGCTGCCCTTCGTCGCCACGATCGGGCTGTTCTTTCTCGGCTATCTCGGGCTGGTGATTTCGAGCTTCCCATATCTCGTGCCGCCGTCACTGACGATCTGGGACACGGCGGCCGTACCGGCAAGTCAGATCTTCATGCTGATCGGCACGGTGTTCCTGTTGCCGATCATCCTTGGCTACGTGATCTTCATCTACTGGCTGTTCCGCGGCAAGGTGAGGGAAGGCGAGAGCTACCACTAGCTAACTAGCTATTACTGCGGCGGTCTTAACTCGCTGTCGTCCCCGCGAAGGCGGGGACCCATACGCCGTAGCTTCTCGGCGATGTAACAGCTTGGGTCGCAATCAACAAATAGCGGTGGTTATGGGTCCCCGACTTCGCGGGGACGACAAAAACCAAAAAATCCGGAAAACAAAATAGGATGATTGCTATTGTGTTGCGGCCGGTGTCACCGTTTGCGGACGGATCATGCCCCAGCCGATACGCAATGCCGGTGCACGGCCGTGCAGCATGCGTTCGAACGCGCGGGGGACTTCGGCTACCATGGCCGGGAATTGCGCCTTGATGTCCGACGGCGGCGTGCCGGCATTGTCGGTCGCGCGCCAGATGATGATCGCGCCTTTCTCGTCAGCGTCCTTGCGAGTGGCGAGTTGCCGGCGGCCGGAAGTCTCTTCGCTCAGCACGCGCGGACGGGCCGGCGAGGCGAGCGCGATCAACGCCGACAGGCGCGGATCGCCGCCGACAACCGCGAGCTTCTGACCCGTGCGTCGTTCGAAGCTTTCGGTGAAATAGCG
>JAEYVN010000275.1 GCA_023431725.1 Pseudomonadota bacterium | reverse complement strand
CCGCATTCGCCGCGGCGGCAATCCGAGATCACGCCAATTCCGGCTTCTTCCAGTGCATCCAGGATCGATTGCGTTTCCGGCACGATGATTTCCTGTCCGCTTTGCGCGAGCCGGACACGGAATGGTTCGGTTGCCAGCGCACCGCTCGAGCCGAATGTCTCGAAGCGCAGGTCCGGATGGGGGCGTCCCAGCCGGCGCCAGATGCTGCGGGCTTCGTCGAGCAGGGGCAATGGACCGCAAACCGCCGCAAGTCCTCCTGGCGCAAGGGCCGACAAAGCAGCATTGAGATCCAGCCGTTGTCCGTCCTGCGACACAAAGGTTTGCAAGCGGTCACCAAGCACGGCGCGCAACTCGTCGGCAAAGGCAAGTTCGTCTCTAGTCCGCGCGCAATAGACCATCCGGAGCGGTGCGTTGGTGCGCGCCAAGGCCAGCGCCATGCCGACCATCGGGGTGATGCCGATGCCGCCGGCAATCAGAAGATAATCCGGCCGTCCGAAATCAAGATCGAAATGGCTGCGCGGATTGGAGATGGTCAGCCGGGACCCTTCCTGCAGTGACCACATATAGGCTGAACCGCCGCGGCTTTCGGGATTGAGCTTCACGGCAATGCGATAGGCGTCGCGCGTCGAGCCGCCGACCAGTGAATAGGAGCGCGTATCGACACGATCGCCGATCATGACGGAGACGTTGAGATGACCACCCAGCGGGATTTGCGCGGGATTGCTATCAGCCGGCACGAGTTCGAACAGGCGAATGGTTGGGGTGAGATTGCGCGCCGTCCGCACATGCGCGGTCGTCCAGCTTTCGAGCACTCGCATGATATCGCCGCCCTTTATTCAGCCGCGCGCAGGGCGGCCGGTGCTTCGTCCCGGATCATCCGCTCCTGAATACGGCGGGCCCACATCGCGCCGCCATCGATGTTCAGATTGTAGAAGACAGCATCCGGATTGGCCTCCATAGCCTGCTGCTGCGCTTCGAGCATCGCTTCGTCCTCACCGATAATCGTCGCATTGCGGTCGCGCGTTTCGGTGGTCAGGCGCTGATCGCCGAGCTTGAAATTGCGGCGCACGACCCAGAAGAAATGGCAGCGTTGCTCAGTCTCGGGCGTGATGAAATGGCAGACGCGCAAATTGACACCTTTTGAGCGATCGCCCTGCGGCGCGCCGGTGCCCGTGAGCGCAACGCCGACATCAAGGACGACGGCAGCAGGCGCTTCGAAATTGATATATTGCCAGCGGTCGACCTTGACCGGCTCCTTCGCGCCGAGTTGGAACGCCCAGAAGGGTGGCGGATCGATGTTCAGCATCCAGCGGGTCAGTTGCGCGGTGCGCTCGCCGTGCGTCACTTCGAATGGTGCTTCCGCGACGGCAGCGTTGCCGATCGAGGTGCGATGCACGAATGACTCGTGCGTCAGATCCATCAGGTTGTCGACGACGAGACGATAATTACAGGCCAGCGGAGTCAACTTGCCTTCACCGGCCCAGTCGGGATCATCCACCCAATGCATGTCGGGAATTGTTGCCGGATCGGCGAGCGCCGGATCGCCCATCCAGATCCACGCGAAGCGATACTTCTCAACGATCGGAAAGCGGCGCACGCAGGCAGACGGATTGATCGTCTCCTGCGACGGCATGAACGTGCAGCGACCGTTCGGATCGAATTTCAGGCCGTGATAGCCGCAGACAACTTCATCGCCTTCCAGCCATCCCTTGGAGAGTGGCACAAGCCGGTGCCAGCAGGCGTCTTCCAGGGCGACGATTTGTCCGTCGGCCGTGCGGTACATCACGACCTTCTTGCCGCAGATCGTGCGCGGCATGAGTGCACGTTTTATTTCGTAATCCCACGCGGCCACATACCAGGCGTTGAATGGAAACGAGCGTTCAGTCTGCATCGGCCGGCGTTCCTCTTCTCAGAGCCTTTGGCATTGGCCCTTTTTTAATTTGCGGCCCGCTTCTCAGAAGTCGGGATCGCATTCTGGAGTTGTACCAGTCTGAATCGAGACTGGCCAGTCGACCGGGAAGGCCGCCACGATGCGGAACACTCCTTGCGGTTGTAATCGTCGATACAAAAGGGTCCCGCGAGGGAGGGACACGGGACCCAGTTCAGGCACTGACAACGCTCGGGAGGATCATCAGCGCTGATGTGATCGCGGCTCTTTAAGGCGTCACGATCATTCCGGTGAGTACATAAGCCTGCAACATGACGAGAACGCCAACGAGGCAGGCGAGTGCAATCGAGTGCCAGAACACGAAGCGCAGAATCTTGCCTTCGTGTCCGAACCAGTTGGTCGCGGTCGACGCCACAACGATCGACTGCGCATCGATCATCTTGCCCATGACGCCACCGGATGAATTGGCTGCACCCATGAGAATAGGCGAAAGGCCGAGTTGTTCCGAGGTGATCCTTTGCAGATTGCCGAACAGCACATTCGAGGCGGTGTCGGACCCGGTCAGTGCGACACCGAGCCAGCCCAGCAGCGTGCCGAAAAAGGGATAAAGAACGCCGGTGCGGGCGAAGGCGAGGCCCAGCGTTGCGTCAATGCCCGAAAGGCGGGTGAGCGTACCGATGGCAAGCATCGCCGAGATGGTGATCAGCGAATAGGCGCAGACCTTCAGCGTCTTTCCATATTCGGCAACGAGACGCACGGGCGAAAAGCCCATGATGAAGCCGGAGATGATTGCAGCGATCAACATGCCGGACCCGGTATAGGTCAGCCAGGTGAAGGCGAAGATCGCGGCTTCCGGCGTTGGTTTGGCGGCAACCGGGGGCACCTTGTTGATCATGTTATGCAGGTCCGGGACGGGGTAGGACCATGTCGCCCAGGGATTGACATGCATTTTGAACCAGTCAGTGCCCCAGAGCAGCAGTACGGCGCAGACGATGATCCAGGGGGTCAGGGCCATCCAGACCTGAGCGGTGGTTGGATCTGTTATCTTGATGACCGGGGCCGGACGGCCGATCGCGGATTCATCCTTCGTCCGCAAGGCAGGCGAGGTCCAGACTTCCTTCGGTTTCCATACCTGCAGAAAGCCGATCAGGCAGGCCATCGAGATCAGTGATGCGCCGATATCGACAATCCAAGGGTTGATGAAGTTTGAGATGAGGAATTGCGGAACGGCGAATGATACGCCGGTGACAAGGATGGCGGGCCAGATCGCCGTCATGCCGCGCCATCCGGCGAACACCCAGATCAGCCAGAACGGCACCAGCAACGAGAAGAACGGCAACTGGCGTCCGACCATGGCGCCGAGCAGAAA
>JAEYVN010000355.1 GCA_023431725.1 Pseudomonadota bacterium | reverse complement strand
CATTGGTCAGCGCCGGCGCTCCGGTCTGGAGTGTGGTCCAGCTGCCGGCGTTGAATCGGTCGGCCATGAATTGTCCGGTTCGCCCGGCAAACACATTGGCCAGCTCCTCGTCATGCGAGGCGAGGGTGTTCACACAGAACACCTTGTTCTCGCGCATGATCGGCGTGATCTGGCTCTTGCGGTTGAGGCACACCAGCACGGTCGGCGGCGAATCCGAGACTGAGGTCACGGCCGTCGCGGTGAACCCCGCCTTTCCGGCCGTGCCCTCGGTCGTGATGATGTGGACCGCAGCCCCCAGTCTGGCCATGGCTTCCCGGAACTGGGCCGGATCGGCCAGGACGCGTTCAAGAGGCTCCGCCCCCTCTGTCGTTTGAGGGGAATTGTCGATCCAGCTCATTTCAATCCACTGATTTACAAGCCAAGCAGCCGCTTGGTATTGCCGCCCACGATTTTGCCCACCGTAGCAGAATCGAAAGCATCAATGGAAGCCACATGGCTGATGGGATCATAGTCAGCCATGTCGAAGGGATAGTCGGTTCCCATGACCACGTGGTCGACGCCGAAGGTCTCGACCAGTGCCTTGAGCTGGCTTTTGGAGAATACGACGGTATCGACGTAAATCTGCTTCAGATATTCCGTGGGCGGCTTCGGCAGGTCGGCATGGGCGTCGGAGCGTGCGCCCCAGACATGGTCGATCCGCCCGTAATAGGCGCCGAGGTAGCCGCCGCCGTGCACGGCCAGGATCTTCAGCTTGGGGTGCCGTTCCAGCACGCCGTCGAAGATCAGGTAATGCAGCGCGATCGTCGTCTCCAGCGGGTTGCCGATGACGTTGTTGAAATAGAAGCGCTTGAAGCGCTCGCCATGCGTGAAGCCATTGGGATGGATGACGACCAGCATCCCGAGTTCTTCCGCCTTCTTCCAGAACGGAGCGGCGATCGGATCGGACAATTCCTTGCCGTCGATATTGGTCAGGATCTGCACGCCCTTGAAGCCGAGCTTGGCAAGACGCTCCAGTTCCTTCGCGGCCTCATCGCCATGTGACAGCGGCACGGTGCCGAACGGGATCAGCCGGTCGGGCTGACGCGCGCAATATTCGGCGATGCCGTCGTTGACGATCTGCGCCGCCTTGGTCGCGATGTCGGCCGGCAGCGTATAATAGCACTGGCCGGGCGGCGGCAGGATCACCTGCATGTCGAGGCCCATCGCGTCGAGATCCTTGATCCGCGGCTCGAAATCGACAATGCGGCTCTTCAGGTCGGCGTCCTGCTTGGCGTTGACGGCGGCCGTTTCCGCGTTCTGGAATTGATGCAGCCCAGTACCGGCAAGATTGGCGTGCTGGGCGACATAGGCGCCAGCCTGCGGGATTGCGACGTGGGCATGAATGTCGATCGTGACGCTTTGCGGCCGTATTTCGCGTCCCGGCTTGCCGCGTTCACGTGCCGCCGTCGGTTCGTATTTATTCCAAGCATCCATCACACATTTTCCACTTCAGAACACGCCCAGTTGCTGGGCAATCAAGGTTGGACTGTTTCTCAATTGCTCGGCCGTGCCGGTGAAGGCAATCGCGCCGGTATTGATGATTGCGACGTCGTCCGCAAGATCGAGGGTCAGCTTTATATTCTGTTCGACCAGGATGATCGACTGTCCTTCCGCCTTCAATCGCGCAATTGTGCGGCCGACTTCGGCTACAAGTTGTGGAGCCAGCCCTTCGGACGGCTCATCCATCAGCAGGACACGCGGATTCCCCATCAGCGCGCGGCCGATGGCCAGCATCTGCTGTTCGCCACCGGAGAGTGAGCCGGACATTTGGTCTTCACGCTCCTTCAGGCGGGGGAACACGGAATAGACGCGATCCAATGTCCATTCCGGGCGTCCGCCGTCCCGCTTGCGGCGCTGCTCGGCGACGACGAGGTTTTCGCGCACGGTCAGCGAACGGAACACGCGACGCCCTTGGGGCACGAGGCCGATCCCCCGATGCGAAATCGTGTCGGGTGCGAGGCCGGCAATCGGCTCGCCGAACAATGTGATGCTGCCGCGCCGCGGTTTGAGAAAACCCATGATCGTCGACATGCTGGTGGTCTTGCCCGCACCGTTGCGGCCGAGAAGCCCCAGCAAACGACCTTCCTGTAATGCGAAACTTACGCCGTGCAGCACATGGCTGTCGCCGTAATAGGCATCGATGCTGGAAACGGCGAGTGCTTCAGTCACCGAGATAGACCTCCCGTGTGCGCGGATCGGCGACCACTTCGGCGCGCGTGCCCTCCACGATCACTTGCCCGTAGTGCAGCAGCGTGATGCGCTCGGCGAATTCGAGCGCTGTGTCCATGTCATGCTCGATCATGACGATGGTGACGTCGCGCGGAATGGTTTTGAGCAGGGCGCCGACGGTCTTGCGTTCTTCCTGCGACAGGCCGGCAAGCGGTTCGTCGAGCAACAGCACCTTCGGCTTCTGCGCCAGCGCCATCGCGAACTCGAGGCGTCGCCGCTCGCCATAGGATGTCTCGGACACGATGCGATCGGCGCTATCGCCGAGCCCGACCTGCGTCAGCGCCGCATGCGCGGCATCCGTCATGTCCTTGTGCTGCGACAGCGCCGTCCATGGATTCCAGCGCAACGGGTTGAGGCCGAGCAGCGCAAGCTTGACGTTGTGCAGCAGTGTCTCGTGCGGAAACAGCGTCAGGATCTGATACGTGCGCGCAAGTCCGAGATGCACGCGCTTCTCGGTCGGCATGGTGATGAGTTCTTCACCGAACAGTTTGACCGAACCGGAATCGGCGGTGAGGTCTCCGGTAATGAGGTTGAATAGGGTCGTCTTGCCGGCGCCGTTCGGTCCTATAATCAGGTGCCGTTCGCCGGGCATGACACGGAACGACACGTCGCGAGTCGCCGGCAGGCCGCCGAAGCGCTTGTTGAGTTCATTGACATGAAGGGCTGGCGTCATTCGGCCGGCTCCGGCGCAGGTGCGGATGCCGCGGGCGGCTTGTGTCTGGCCTGCCATTTGCGCCACAGCGCCTGGCAGCCGGGTACAATACCGAGCGGCATGAACATGATGACGATGATGAAGATCGCGCCGAGGAGCGAATTCCAACGCTCGACATACGAGGAGACGACGTTCTTCACCAGCGTGACGATCGCGGCGCCGACGATCGGGCCGGTCAGCGAGGTTGCGCCGCCGAGGATCGCCATCAGCAAGACTTCCGCCGATTGCTGCAGCGTCAGCGCATGGGGCGACAGGAACACGTTGTAATACACATACATCAGGCCGCCGACCGAGCCCCAGAAGCCGGCAATGATGAATGTCAGCCACTGGATACGCCACGTATCATAGCCGAGCATGCGCATGCGCCGTGGCTGATCGCGCGTGCCCATCAGGCTGGCGCCGAATGGCGAGCGCACGAAGCGCCACATGCCAAACAGCGCGACGAGGAAAACAACCAGCGTGAAGTAATAGAAGCTCTCGGCACTGCGGATATCGAATCCGAACGGCATCGGGCGTGCCGGCAGGCTGATCCCGTTGTCGCCGCCGGTCAGTGTATTGGCTCTGTAGGCGATGCCCCAGACGATCTGGCCAAGCGCCAGCGTGATCATCAGGAAGCCGAGGCCTGGTGCGCGCAGCGACAGCATACCGAAGATCGCTGCGCATCCGGTGGAGAGGATGAGTGCGACGAGAGCGGCAATCGCCGGATGATAGCCGGCCGTGGTCAGCAGGATGCAGGTGTAGCCGGCGACACCGATATAGGCGGCGTGGCCGAGCGACACCATGCCGCCGAAGCCGAGCATGAGGTTGAGGCTCAACGCGAGGATCGCGAAGATCAGCACCTGGCTGGCCATGTTGATGTAGAAGTCGTGAGTGATGATGCGCGGCAATGCGATCAGAAGCACCGCGCAGACGGCCAGCCAGATGATTTTTGCGCGCGTCATAGCTGCACCCGCCCGAACAGGCCCTGCGGCAGGAAGATCAGCACCAGCACCATCGGCAGGAACAGCACGAAATAGGCAAGGTCCGGCACCAGGGCGATGCCGAAGTTATACAGAAAGCCGACGATGAAGCTGCCGACGAAGGCGCCGAGCAGACTGCCCGCGCCGCCGAGGATCACGACAATCAGCGCGAGCGGCAGCATGTCGGCGTCGAGGCCGGGATAGGCATTGAGGATCGGGCCACCGAGCACACCACCCATGCCGGCGAGGGCGGCACCGAGCAGAAAGACGGTGGTGAACAATCGTCCGACTGGAATGCCGACGCCGCGCGCCATCTCCGGATCGTCGACACCGGCTCGGATCATCGCGCCGACGCGCGTGCGTTCCATGAGAAAGTAGAGGCCGACAGCCGCCACGAGCGCGAGCCCGAGCACGACCAGACGATAGGTCGGGAAGGCGAGACCGAAGTAACGCAGTGGCGGCCGCAATTCCTGCGGCGCCGGCAACGGCATCGGGTCGCCGGTCCAGATCATCAGGCACAGATCCGCGACGATGAACGACAGGCCGAGCGTGACGAGCACCTGTCCCTGCGCGTTGCCGGGCAATTGCCGCAGCACGAAGCGTTCGAGGATAACGCCGACAAGACCGACGCCGAGCCCCGCGCCGATGGCCGCAATCCAGAAATTGAATTTCAGCGACAGCAGCGTGTAGCCGAAATACGCCCCCAGCATGAAGAACGCACCATGCGCAAGATTGGGAATGCGCATCAATCCGAAGATCAGCGAAAAGCCGGATGACAGGAGAAACAACAGGCCGCCGAACGCGACCGAATTCAACGTTTGAATAACCCAGAACTGCATATGCGATGTATTCCCGCTCAATCGACGCGTGCTTCACCTCTCCCCGCGTGCGGGGAGAGGTCGGATCGCGAAGCGATCGGGGTGAGGGGGAGTTGCCTCATCTGTTGTTGTGGACGGCAGCCCCTCACCCGACTTCCTCGCTGCACTCGGAAGCCACCCTCTCCCCGCTGAAGCGGGGAGAGGGAAGAGTTACGGCTCCAGATTCTTCGCGGGCGGGAAGTCGCGCGAATAGACCGGCTGCTTGAGGAATTCCTCCGGCTTGTAGGTCCAGAACTGGCTGACATCCGGATAGGTCTTCACCACGGCATTCACCAGCTTGCCGCCCTTGCGCTCGACTTTGCGGATATAATTGTTGCCGACCACGTTGCCGTATTCGTCGAAATGCATCGGCCCGCGCAGCGATTCCTGCAGCTTCACGCCTTTCAGCGCCTTCATGAAGGCGGCCTTGTCTTCGATATTGCCTTTGACGTCCTTCAGCGCCTGGTCGAGAACCTCGCCGCTGAGATAGGTCTCGGCGGCATAGACACCAGGATCGACCTTGTAGTCCTTCTGGATCGCGGCGACGAAGCGCTTGTTGATTGGGTTGTCGAGCTGTGCCGAATACCAGTTGCCGGTGATGGCGCCGAGTGCATCATCGCCCATCTGCTGCAGCAGCGATTCATCGACCGGCGTGAAGCCGCCGAGGATCTGCGACGTGTTGCCGTATTCCCGCAATTGCTTGATGAACTTGAAGCCGTTCGAGCCGGCGTGGCCGGTATAAATGCCGTCGAGGTTTGATTTCAGCTGCGAGATATACGTTGCGTAATCCGGCGCGTTCAGCGGCGGCCAGAGTTTCTGCACCACTTTGCCCCCGGCATCCTCGAACGCACGCTGGAAGCCGGCGACATTCTCATGCCCGAAGGCGAAGTCGTCGGCGATGCAGGCGACGCGCTTCATCTTGAGTTCTTTGGCCGCGTAATCACCGACCGGATGGCTGGGCTGCGCCGACGTCGAACTCGGTCGCACCAGCCAGGGGTTCGCCTTTCGCTGCGTCATGTCCTCGGCGCCGGCGACGGTGAGGATCGGCATCTGTGATGAGCGGATGTAATCGTCGATCGCCAATGCCTCGAAGGCCGCCAGTGGACCGATCAGCGCCGAGACTTTCAGGCGCTCGACCAGTTCCTGAGTCTTGGTGCGTGTCTGTGCCGGATTGCCCGCGGTATCGGCGGTGTGCAGTTCGACCTTGCGGCCGCCAAGCGTGTAGTTGCGTTCCTTCAGGAAGACCGTCAGTCCTTGCTCCATCTGGATGCCGCCAGAGGCAAGCGGGCCGGTCTTGACGGTCAGAAATCCAATCTGGATGGGAGCTGCTTGCGCAACAGCCGCAGGGATTTTCAGAACCTGCGAGCTGACGCTCGCTGCGAGCGCACCTTTTATGGCAGTTCGTCGATTCAGCTTCACGGCGTTTCCTCCTCCGTGGATATGCCCTGCGCATTTTTTTTGCGCTTTAAGGCGATGATGCGTTTCCTCAAGTCTCTTGATGACGCTTTTTGTTGCGTCTTGTTGAATTGTCGCTTGGTCGTGTTGGTCGGTGTAGCGCGTCAGTCTCAAGGCGCGCTTTGATGGCAAGTGTGTCGCCCGCCTGCTCTTCAATCATCTCCAAGTTTGCAGTTTCTCTTTTCAGGTGCAACGATCTTGAAACGGCAAGAAGGAATTTTTCCGGATTTTCATCCGGCGAAACAGCGTGAGCGTCCCGATGCATGTCTTTTCAAATGATCGGGATCGCGTAAACATGGCGCGAGCATTCGAAAGATCGAGCGGGGAGAGGCGTCATGCGCGTTGGATTGGCCGGTCTTGGCAAAATGGGCGCCGCGATTGCGGCGCGACTGCTCGAATGCGGCAACGAGGTGATTGTCTGGAACAGGTCGGCGGATAAAGCCAAGCCATTGGTGGATGCCGGGGCGAAACTTGTCGCAACTCCGGCTGAACTCGCCGCGCAAAGCGAGGCGATTGCCACGATCCTTACAGATGCTGCCGCTGTCGATGCCGTCTATCACGGTCCGTCCGGGCTTTTGTCTGGCGACGTTGCCGGCAAGCTTTTCATTGAAATGAGCACCGTGCAACCGCAGACTGAAATCGCTTTGTCGGAAAAAGTGCTGGCAAAGAACGCGAGCTTTGTTGAATGCCCGGTCGGCGGTACGACGGGGCCTGCGCGGCAGGGCAAGCTGTTCGGCTTTGCCGGTGGTACAAAAGCAGATTTCGAGCGCGCCAGGCCGCTGCTAGAACAGATGTGCCGCCGGGTTGAACATTGCGGCGATGTCGGTGCTGGCTCCGGCATGAAGCTCGCCATTAATCTGCCGTTGATGATCTATTGGCAGGCGCTTGGTGAGTCACTGGCGATCAGCCGTCATCTCAACATCGAGCCGTCGCGCATGCTCGATATCATTGCCGATACGTCGGGCGCTTCGACCGCGGTGAAAAATCGCGGCCAGAATATTGCGGCGTGGCTGGGCGGTGGCGATTTTGGCGCGGTGTCCTTCAATCTCGACGATGCGCGCAAGGATATCCGTACCATGATTGCTGAAGGCAAGGCGCGTGGTGTCGAGTTGCCACTGATCGAGAGGACGCTTGCGTGTTTCGATGAAGCCAGCGCCGCCGGCTATGGACAAGGCGACGGATCCGGGCAG
>JAEYVN010000290.1 GCA_023431725.1 Pseudomonadota bacterium | reverse complement strand
AGATAGTTGCGGCTGATGATGTGTTTCATCACCTCGTTGGTGCCGGCATAAATCCGGTGAACGCGCGCATCGGCCCAGGCGCGGGCGACGGGATATTCCCACATGTATCCGTATCCGCCATGCAGCTGGACGCATTCGTCGAGCACGCGATCGGCGAGCTCGGTGGTCCAGAGCTTGGCCTTGGCGGCCATCTCAGGCGAGAGCGTTCCGTCTGCAAGGTTGCCGATGCACAGGTCGACAAAGGGCTGGCCGACGTCGATGTCGGTTTCCATTTCCGCAAGCTTGAAGCGGGTGTTCTGGAAATCGACGATCGGCTTGCCCCAGGCGCGACGGTTGCGCACATGCTCGAGCGTTGTCTCGAATGCAGCGCGCGCCATGGCCATCGAACGCACGGCAACCACCATGCGCTCCTGCGCGAGGCCATGCATCAATTGCGTCCAGCCCTGGTTTTCGACCTCGCCGAGAAGCGCCTCGGCCGGGACGTGCATATCGTCGAAGAACAGCTCGGCGGTGTCCTGCGCGTGATTGCCGACTTTCTTCAGCTTGCGTCCGCGCCGGAAGCCCGGGGTTTTCGTGTCGATAAGGAAAAGGGAAATGCCTTTGGCGCCAAGATCGGGAGCGGTCTTGACGGCAAGCAGGACGAGGTCGGCGATGATGCCGTTGGTGATGAAGGTCTTGGCGCCGTTGATCCGATAGCCATTGCCGTCGCGAACAGCATTGGTGCGGATGCCGGCAAGGTCGCTGCCGGAATTCGGCTCTGTCAGGCCAATCGCGGAAATCGCTTCACCTGCAACCATCTTTGGCAGCCAAAATTGCTTTTGTGCTTCCGTGCCGAAATGGGTGAGGAACGGCGCGACAATATAGGCGTGCATGTCCCAGGCAGGTGCAGCGAGATTAAGCCGGCCGAGTTCTTCAAGCACGATGGCATCGAAGCGAAAATCGCCGCCCGCGCCGCCGTAGTCCTCAGAAATGCTGGTTCCCAGAAGCCCGACATCGCCGGCTCGACGCCAGATTTCGGCCGGTGTGCGTCCGTCTTCTTCCCATTGGGAATAATGGGGGACGACCTCGCCTTCGAGGAAATCTCGAACGGTCCGCCGGAAGGCTTCGTGTTCTTCTGCAAAAACCGTGCGCTGGAATTCTGTCAGCATGCCGCTCGCCGGAAAATATGGATCGGCAATTATTTCATAATTTAACTATTCAGAATTCAAGCATTATTTTTGGGCTGAAACGGCTGCTTTTGCTGAATAGTTGAGTTGAGCACAATTATTTGCGGTGCGACGCAATCCGATGGGACGCGCGCCAGCGGAAGCTTCGATTGCGGGACTTTCGCGATATCGCAGTTTTCGAGGTCCTTGGTCGATGGCGCAATCGAGCGAAGATCGATCCGCAATCGGTGCAATTTGTCCGAGCATTTTGATGAGGAATGCGCCGCCAAAAGTGACATTTCGGCGAGTGGTCGCGCTGTCGCAGGTTCGGTTCACAAGGCCACGAGAATAGTCTAAAAAATCTAAGCCATATCGAGGGTGGGGCGGGAGTTGTTGCGATGAAGCAGGCGTTTACAATGCGGGCAACTGTCGCTCTGCTGGCCGCGATGTTCTTGTGTGTTGCTGCTCTCGTGTGGTGGCTCATTGCTGCGGGATATCCAGAGAAACTGCGCGCCGTAGCCAGCCGCGAGAAGCCAGCGGTTGCTATTGATCAGCGCGCACCGGTACCGGCTCCCGAGAAATCTGCGCCGTCAGCCGTCGCGTCGGCGACGGAAACCCTCAAGGGGCTGGGTGAGCAGCTGACCTCTCCGCCGCGTCAAAGTGCCGACCCGTTAGTCCCTGCATTCGACATTGCCCGCATCGAGCCAAATGGTGAGGCGGTTATCGCTGGTCGCGCGGCCTCGGGCGCCTCGGTGGAGCTTCTTCGCGGCGGCGTTGTCCATGATCGGACCATCGCGGATTCATCGGGTGCTTTTGTGTTCGTTCCCCAGCCTTTGCCACCGGGCAGCTACGACCTGACGTTGCGTGTTGTCGACGGTAACGGCAAGGCGCTGATGTCGAAGGATGCGGTCGCGGTGAGTTTGAGCGCTGCGAAGCAGGAGAAACCAGTCGTCGCGCTGGTGGCGCCTGAGAGGCCGGCAGTCGTCCTGTCGAAACCCGATCCGGAAGCGGCGGGCGCCATCCGCGTCGATGCCGTGGAAGCGGAAGAGGGCGGCAAACTCTATGTGTCAGGCGGAGCCGCGCCAGGCTCGATCGTGCGACTTTATCTGAATGACGCCTTCATTGCCGTTGGTACGGCATCGTCGGACGGGCGCGTCGTGTTTTCGATCCGCAGTGGTGTGAAAGCTGGCGACTATCGCGTGAGGCTTGATCGCGTCGGTCCGTCGGGCAACGTGTTGTCCCGTGCCGAGGTGCCTTTCAATGTGCCCGCGACAGTAGTGGCATCCCGGTCCGTTGTGCCTCCAGACGCGAAGCCATCCGCTCCGGTCCCCGCAGCGGCACAGGCTGCTGTGCCTGCAGCACAACTTGCGGCGGAACAGGAGGCCCGGGCTCCAACCGCGCTACCTGAAACGGTGACCGCATCGGCGGGGCCGGTGGCATCGCCATCATCTGCAACGGGCGATGTCGCACAGACGAGTGAAGCCGCTCCTAAGGCCGAAGCGGCCGCAACCGGTTCGACCGATCAACGCAACGTCGTCGTTGTGCCGAGCGTTGACACCAAGGTGGTCGTCCGTGGCGACAATCTCTGGCGTATCAGCCAGGCATCCTATGGACGCGGCGAGCGCTATACGGTGATCTATGGCGCCAACCGTAATCAGATCCGCGATCCCGACCTGATTTATCCGGGCCAGATTTTCGTCTTGCCGAAGGGCGCACCGCAGCAGTGATCGCCGCGCAGGACAATCGCAGCGAGCGACCCACCGCATTGGGTGAATTTCGAGGGCCCCGGCAACAAGGGACGCAAGGCGCAATGCCCTGGCGCTGGTGACGTCAGCTTCGTCGCTGTCGCTACCGACGTTCCGAATGAAATCCGCGAGTCGAGCCCGAATACAGCAGATGCTTCGCAGAGAGACATGTGAGCTGTGTTAGCCGCATGGTCGTGTACGCCGTGCTTCGGGCGCGAGTACCCGCAATCTTTGGTGAGATGGTCGCGCAATTTCGAGCTTGCGGCTCACATCCCATCGCGATGACACACGCGGCCGGCAGCCGTCGATTGATTTTTACTCCGAAACTATCAGCTGGATTTGGATCTTATGCCGACCAATGAATGGGCCAGAAACGAGGCAATTGCATCGCGCCGTTTTTGCCTTTCGTAAAACGAGCGTTGCAGCTTCAGATCGTTGAAGGTTCGATTGCGCAATGAGCCTAAGGCTTCTGCTAACGGAATGCATGCGCTTGAGTGAACAGTTGTATTTCAGGGATGGGCCTTGCGATTTTCGTGGAAATTCGCCAAAGCTGCTAATGAGTGGCCGGTAAACAAGGCCAGCTTAATTGGGAGGATACGTTTTTGAAGAGATTGACGTTTTTGCTTGCCTCATTGTGCCTGCTCGGTGCGTCCGCTGTGCAAGCCCAAGATTATCCGAACCGTTTTATTACTCTTATATCGCCATTCCCCGCTGGCGGTCCGTCGGATACGGCGGCGCGGCTTATCGCAGGGCCGATGTCGAAGGCACTTGGCCAGCAGATCGTGATCGAAAACGTAACCGGCGCCGGTGGCACAATCGGTTCGAGCCGTGTCGCCAAAGCCGCGCCCGATGGCTACACGCTGGGTGTCTCTGGCTCCGGCACACATGCTGCGGCCGAATTTCTGCACAAGGCATTGCCCTACAAGCAGACGGATTTCGATCACGTCGGGCTGATCAATCTGTCGCCGATGGTGATCGTTGCCAAGAAGGGCATTCCATCCAACAATTTACAGGAATTTATCGCCTATCTCCGCGCGAATGAGAAAAAGGTGACCGAGGCTGATGCCGGTGTGGGGTCGGTCTCGAATCTGGCTTGTGCGGTTTTCCACTCGCTTGCCAAGGTTGATCCAACCGTTGCCTCCTATCGCGGCACGCCGCAAGCGACAATGGACCTGCTCGCGGGCAATGTCGATTTTGGCTGCAACCAGATCGTCAACGTAGCCGAGCACGTCAAAAAGGGTTCGCTGAAGGCCTATGTGGTAACAAGCGACAAACGCTCGCCAATGTTGCCAATGGTGCCGACGTCGGCTGAGGCGGGGCTGCCTGCATTCAATCTGAGTGTTTGGTTCGGGTTGTCCGCGCCAAAAGGCACGCCTCAACCGGTCATCGACAAGCTGAGCCAGGCGCTAAACACCGCGCTGGACGATCCGGAAGTCGTCAAACGCTTTGCCGAACTGGGGTATGATGTCGCTTCGCCACAGCAGCGTGGCGTGCCTTACTTCAGAAAGTTCGTCACGGACGAAATCAGTCTCTGGACGAAGGTGCTTGGCGATCTGTCGGCCAACAAGAATCAATAGGCCAATCTGAGCACACGACCGCCGCCGGGTGCTTCATGCGCCTTGGTGGCGGTTTGTGTGGCATTACAGTTGTGCCGGAACGCCGATGCGGCGACGTAGCTCGGCAAAATGATTGATCATGGCTTGCCGCGCCCCGGACGGATCTCGTCTGGAGATCGCCATGTAGATCGGTTCATGGATCAGCATCAGATTGGCGAAATCCTCTACGTCGAGGAATTCCTTGAAGCCGATCTCGCTCGATCGTGCGACCAAACGCACCACCATTTCCTCGATAAGCGGATTGCGCGTGGCGCGCGCAATGACGAGATGGAATTCGCGATTGAAATCGATGGAAGCGGCTTCCACCGGCGGCAACATGGCAAGCCGCTCGAGTGGAGACGCCAGCGCCTTGATCTGTTCGGGCGTTGCAAATCTCGCGGCAAGTTCGGCGGATTTCGTTTCGATGCTTTCACGCGCATCCCAGACCTGGAGCAGGTTTTCCTTGTTGGCTTCCAGCCGCCTCTGCCGATGGAGGACCGGATCTGGGATAAGGGGCGCGCGGAGATAGCGTCCGCCGCCCGGTCGGCTTTCGATCATTCCCTGAATCTCAAGCGCGCGAAACGCCTCGCGCAGTACCGGTCGGCTGACCTGCCAACGTTCTTCGAGTGTGCGTTCGCTCGGAAACCGGTCATTGACCTTCATCTGACCGCTTTCAACTAATTGAGCGATCTGACGGATGATCTCTTCAGAGAGCCGTGCGCTGCGGACCGGTGTTATTTGCTCTGCGTTGTCCAGGTTGAAGTGCCTCTGAAAACGAACTGTACCTATTTAGCTAGCAGAAAGGCCTTGCTTCCGGCAGGTCGTAGGCTAAATTGGATAACCCAGTTTCCCAATTTACGCGATCTTTAAGCGTTTGTCAGTCGTTCCTTTGGACCATGGTTGAATTCTCGCTGAATGGTGCGGCCGTCTCTGTCGATTTGCCGGGCGACACGCCGTTGCTCGAAGTGATCCGCAATCATCTGTCTCTCTTCGGCTCCCGATTCGGCTGCGGTGCCGAGCAGTGCGGAGCCTGCATGATGCTGATCGATGGACACGCGGATTTTTCCTGCACGCGCACGCTGGGTAGTGTCGCCGACCGTGATGTCACGACGGTTGAAGGTCTTGGCACACCAGAGAAGCCGCATCCTCTGCAGGAAGCGTTCTTGGCGGAGCAGGCGGGGCAGTGCGGCTATTGCCTGTCCGGCATGTTGATCGCAGCGGCGTCCCTCCTGGCGTCTAACCCTGACCCCAGTGAAGCCGACGTGCGCAGGGCATTGAATCGCAATCTGTGCCGCTGCGGTGCTCACAACCGGATCGTGCGCGCTGTGCTGCGTGCCGCCTCGCAGATGAGAGGCGCGCAATGAATGCAGGGTCAACAGAACCTAATGCGGCAACGAAGCCGACGTTGCCTGGCAGCCTGAATACCAATCGCCGGCTTTCGCATTGGATCGAATTTCATAAAAGCGGCCGCGTCACAATTCGGACGGGAAAGGTCGAGATCGGGCAGGGCATCCTGACCGCACTGGCGCAGATCGCCGCCGATGAACTCGACGTGTCCTTGCCGCGTGTCGAGATCAGGTCGGCGTCTACGGATATCAGCCCGGATGAGGGCGTGACGTCGGGCAGCCGCTCGGTCACCGAAAGCGGTCTGGCGATACGGCATGCCTGCGCGGCCGCGCGAGATATTTTTCGCTCGGTAATCGCGCAAAGGACCGGCGTTTCCATCGATCAGATCCAATTGTCCGATGGTGTCTTCTCCGGCCCGCAAGGCGAACTCGGCTCCTATTGGGCCGATGCTGACACTGGCTTGCTCGATTGCGAAGCACCGGCAAAGGTGACGCTCAAGACCGCGACGGAAAGAACGATTTCGGGAACGATCACAGAGCGCCTCGATCAGCCGGACAAGGTGTTTGGCAGACCACGTTTCATCCACGACCTCTACCTTGCAGGCATGAAGTTTGCGCGTGTTGTTCGCCCCGCAACGCGTGGCGCCACGTTACAGGAAGCGCCCGAAGCTCCGGCCAACTCGGAGGTGATCGTGGACGGCAATTTCCTCGCCGTCGTCAGCGACACGGAAGCCGGCGCGAATGCTGCGGCAGAGCGTGTGGCGCGTCGTGCAAAATGGCTCGAGCGAGAGACGCTGCCTGATCAGTTCGCGATGCGCGAATTCCTTCGCGAAACGCCGTCTGACCTGACAACGATCGCGCAGGCACCGGCCAGTGTGACGCCCGCTTCGGTGCACAAGGCTGAGTTCTTCCGGCCGTATATTTCTCACGCTTCGATCGGGCTTTGCTGTGCCGTGGCGCAATATATCGGTGGCAAGCTGGAGGTCTGGTCGCACTCGCAAAGCATTTTCCTGCTGCGCAAGGATCTGGCGCGCGCGCTGCGCCTGCCAATTGAGGCGGTCACGGTACATCATGCAGAGGGGGCCGGCTGTTACGGCCACAACGGTGCAGACGACGTCGCGCTCGATGCCAGCGTCATCGCCTGCAAGATGCCGGGCACGCCGATCCGCGTGCAATGGAGCCGCGAGGACGAACTGGGCTGGGCGCCGTTTTCATCGGCGATGCTGGTCGCAATCGATGCGGGAACGAACGAGACGGGCGATATCGTAAGCTGGAAGCACGAAATCTTCAGCAACGGTCATTTGCTGCGGCCTGGCAATTTCCCGAACCCGACATTACTGGCGGCGTCTGAACTGGCTGAGTCTTTCCCGATGCCGGTTGCCAAGAATCCGCCGCTGGCTGTCGGTGGTGGCGCCGATCGCAATGCCATTCCGCTCTACAGGACGGGTGGCTTGCAGGTCGATGTGCATTGCCTGACCGAGATGCCGCTGCGCACGTCGTCGCTGCGCGGCCTCGGCGCCATGGTGAATGTGCTGGCCATCGAGACCACGATGGAGGAATTGGCGGCGGCAGCCGGTCGCGACGCCATCGAATACCGGCTGGCGCATCTCGATGATCATCGCGCCAAGGATGTCATTGCCGCCGTGATCGAGATGGCAGGCCCAATGTCTGCACCACGTACGGATGGCTTCGGCCGCGGTTTAGCGTTTGCGCGTTACAAGGGGACAAGTGCCTATTGCGCCATCGTTGCCGAGATCGAGGCGCTGGAAGAGGTCGTCGTTCGCCATCTCTGGATTGCTGTCGACGCCGGCGAGGTGATCAATCCGGAAGGCGCGGCGCATCAGATCGAAGGTGGTGCCGTTCAGGCATGCAGCTTCGCGCTCAAGGAGGCCGTTCAATTCGATCGGCGCGGCGTGACCAGCAATGCGTGGGAGCGTTATCCCATTCTTCGTTTCGAGGAAGTGCCCAATGTGACGACCCAACTGTTGTCACGGCCGGATTTGCCGCCGATGGGTGTCGGCGAATGTTCGACGGGACCGACCATCGCAGCGATTGCGAATGCCATTCACGACGCATTAGGTGTTCGCCCGCGGACGATGCCTTTCACGGCCGAGCAGCTGGCGCTCGATATGGCTTAAGGCGCGTGCCGCAATGAATTTTAACGGAGACTTGCATGCAGACCGATAGCGGCAGCGGATGGCGGCCGACGCGGGAGATTGAGCTGATTGCCGGGACGCCCCCTGGGGGCGGTCAGGATCGTCCGGCGCGTGCATTGATCGATGTGCTGGGCAAGCATGGCCTTGTCGATCAACCAATCAAGCTGACGAATATTCCGGGCCGCGGTGGCGGCAATGCGTGGGATCATCTGCGCAAGAATCCAGGCGATCCGCATGTGCTCGCGATCAATTCGCCGACCATCATCAGCAACAAGCTGTTGGGTGTGAGCGACAAGGACTATTCCGACCTGACGCCGCTCGCTAACCTCTACACCGAATATCCGATTTTCATCGTGCGCACCGATTCGGCGATCGTCGATGTTGCCGGTCTTGCCGACCGGCTCAGGGCAGAAACTGCGGCTGTGCGCATTTCGCTTGCGACAGCGGTTGGTAATCCCAATCACATTGCATTGGCGCGTTTGACGCGCGCCGCAGGTGGTGATGTCAAGGCGCTGAAGATCAAGGTGTTCGATTCTGCGCCTTACGCCATTGCCGATGTTGTCGATGGCAATGCCGATCTCGGCGTCATCACCGCCATTAGCGCGGTGCCGGAATTGACGGCTGGCAAGCTGCGGACGTTGACGCTCTCGGCGCCGGAGCGGCTGGGCGGCGTTTTCAAGGAGGTGCCGACGCTGCTGGAAAGCGGTGTCGATTGCAAAGTTGGAATGTGGCGCGGTGTCATCGCCGCCAGTGGTCTGCCGCAGGAAGCCGTGGCGTTCTGGGAACGCACGCTCGGGCTGGCAACGGCGACGAGCGAATGGCAGGCCGAACTGGCCAAGAAATATTGGGCCAACACCTATGTTGCCGGCGCCGAAGAGCGTGCCTTCCTCGAAGAGGAAAGCGCGCTGATGAAGTCGGCGCTTGGCGATCTCGGTCTGTTGCCCTGAACGTGCAGGCGCGCTGACATGAGCGAGACTTGGAAACCTGAACGAACAGTCCAACTCATAGCCGGCACGCCGCCCGGAGGCGGTCTGGATCGGGTTGCGCAGGCGCTCGCAAAAGCAATCACCGATGCGAGATTGTTGGACGTGCCGGTTGAGGTGGTGAATGTTCCGGGCGATGGCGCGCGCCGCGCCTGGACGCATTACATCGATCATCACGAGGGCGACGGGCATGTCATCGGCATCAGTTCGCCCAATCTCACGAGCGATTATTTCGTCGGTATCGCTGGATTCGAACACTCGAAATACTCGCCGATCGCAACGCTGATCACGGAATACATCGCGTTTGCAGCGAGGCCGGATTCGTCGATTGCGACAGCAGCGGACCTGTTGAAACGTCTTGGCGACGCCCCAGCGTCGCTGACGGTCGCGCTGTCGACGGCGCTCGGCACCCCCAACCACGTCGCTCTCGCCAAGCTTCTGCGCCATGCGGGCGGCGATATCAACGCGCCGACGATCCGTGTTTTCGACACGGCACTCGATGCGGTCGGCGATGTCGTTGCGGGGCAGGCAGATATCTGCGCGGTGACGGCCGCAAGTGTGATCGGCGCGATGAATGCCGGAACGATCAGGCCATTCGCGATCTCGGCGCCGTCGCGTTTGTCGGCCCCGCTGGATCAAACGCCGACCTGGAATGAAGCTGCTGTCGACTGCGTGGTCGGCGCTTGGCGTGGTGCGACCGGCCCAAGGGGGATGCCGCCGGTCCAGATGACATTCTGGGAGGGCGTTCTCAAACAGGCCGTCCAGCAGCCGGTGTGGCAGTCGGAGCTTCAGCGGCTGAGCTGGTCGCCGATGTTCCTGAGCGGGGATGAATTGAACACTTATCTCGCGAGCGAGCGTGATGAGTTCGTTGCCGTTCTGAAGGATATCGGACTTCTCAGGATGCCGCCGACGGCGCAGCGCTAGATATAGCGGTTTCCATCAGCAGCTTTCAGCCCATTGTCCATTCGACGTGTCAGGAGCGATCCATGCAGATTGCAGTCATCGATGATTACCAGAATGTTTTCCGGTCCATGTCGAGTTACGGCCGGCTGAAGGATCATGAGGTCAAGGTCTTCAATAAGGCGGCCCGCAGCGAGGACGAGCTTGTAGACATGTTGCACGACGTGGATGCCGTGGTCCTCACGCAGCAGCGTACGGCGATGCCGCGCAGTGTGATCGAAAGCCTGCCCAGGTTGAAACTGATCAGCCAGACCGGCCGTAACACCGCACATATCGATCAGGCGGCCTGCAAGGAAAAAGGCATTGTCATCTCCGCGGGTGGCGGCGGTGGTCCGACCGCGACGGCCGAACTCGCCTGGGGTCTTATTCTAGCGGTTGCGCGTCATATCCCCGAGGAAGTCACCGCACTGAAGAGTGGCCGCTGGCAAACGACGCTCGGTACCGGAATGCATGGCAAAGCGCTTGGCGTCTATGCCTATGGCCGCATCGGCAGCATTGTCGCACAGGTCGGCAAGGCCTTCGGCATGAAGGTTGTTTGCTGGGGGCGTGACGGCTCGACAGCGCGAGCCAGAGAAGCTGGTTACGATGTGGCGGCCAGTCGCGAAGCTTTCTTCGCGGAATCCGACGTCATCTCGCTGCACCTGCCGATGAACAAGGAAACGCAGGGCATCGTCAAAGCCGCGGATTTTGCATTGATGAAGCCGAGCGCCATCCTGATCAACACCAGCCGCGCCGGCATCATCGAGCCGGGTGCTCTCATCGCGGGACTAAAGGCGGGTCGGCCTGGGCGTGCCGGCGTGGATGTCTATGAGAAAGAACCGGTGCTGAACGGCGATCATCCGCTACTGTCCATGAGCAACGTCGTCTGTACGCCGCATCTTGGGTACGTGGAGGCGGATATCTACGAGGCGCTTTTTGCAAGCGCGGTCGACCAGATTTTAGCTTTTGCAAATGGCAAGCCCATCAATGTTGTTTGACCGGGAGATCGTTCGAAAGTCCGAGGTCAGGAGCTCATTCGCTGGGCAACGAACGAAACGCGTGCGTCAGAATTTTCGGCGGAGTCACATCGGCAAAATGGGCATCGCCCTCCATCGGTTCTAGGGAGAACACGGAATCCGTTCGTGCGGGGCTTGTCTATCGGACGACCAACGGAGGTCCGGGCTGAACCCGATTCAGCCTCACGAAACAACCACGCAGAGAGATTTGTTCGGTGTCATCGAAGGTGACTGTAATATATACGATGCCAAGGGGCCAAGCGTGCGAGCTTGCAAGCGCACCATCGCGCTCAGCATGATCCGATGCTCTATGCTTTAAAGGTTCGGGGCTTCGGCCAGTTTCGACTCGATCGCCGACACGCAAGACGCGAGCCAGCGCACGACTTTGGTTCGCCGTGTCTGATGCAGTCGATTGGATGTGGTGGCAATGAATACGGCTGCGATTGGCGCCCCGCTCGGCAGCCTGATCGCCTTGCCGATCGCGCTGACGCCGGGCGCCGCCGTGTTCTCATCGAGCGAGTAGCCGAGTTTCCTGCAGCGGGTGACATCGGCCAGGAGCGATTTGGTGGTGAACAGCTCGTAGCCGTCCAGTTGATGCCGTATGGCGCCTAGCACGAGTTCGATTTCCGCATCCGAGAGTCCGGCGAGTATGGCCTGGCCGCCAGCGCCCAGACCCAGCGGGCGCCGATCGCCCACGCCTGCCGTCATTGTCTGGATATGGAAGTTGCCCGCAATGCGGTCCAGGCACACGGTCTCGTAGCCGCTGCGCTGAACCAGGAACGTCATGTCCCCGGTTATTTCTGCAAGGCGCCCCAATTCGGGACGGGCGATTCCCATGAGGTTGTGCTCGGGCAGTGCGCACAAGCCCAGTTCGTAGAGCAGCGGGCCCAACCGATAACCGCGTTGACCGGGCTTGCGCACCAGCATGCGTTCTCCCGACAAGCGGTGCAGCAGGCGGTGGGTTGTCGATTTGTCCAGACCGCTCATCTCGGCAAGATCAATCAGCCGCAAGCTCCGAGATTGGTTCGACGCGATCAGCCGCAGAAGATTGACAGCGCGCTGTACTGTCTGGGCGGGCATCGAAATGCTGGTGGAGCGTTTGCTCATGAACTGCCTTTGTTGACGTCAACCATAGACGTCCGCCATCGAGTTTCAAATATTGAGAAATTTTGTGCAAGCCGCATCAGGGCGAGCTGGCGTGCCGTTCGCAGGTGTTGCTGTCCAAGAGAGATATTAAGCAAGTTTTCGACGAGCGATGACAATATGAGCACTTCGGAGTAGGAGTGATCAAAGTTTCACAAATGGGGAAAACGCAGGGCATTCATTGACGCCTATTTTTCGCGCCCGTTATACTTTGACGGCGGCGTTGATGTTCGACGTTAGTGAGAGGTCACAAATCGTACATGTCAG
>JAEYVN010000287.1 GCA_023431725.1 Pseudomonadota bacterium | reverse complement strand
CGGCATCCGACACGCACAGGCATTGGGATGAGGAGAAGGTGCTCGAGCGCTACGAGCTCTTGTACGAAGCCGGGCTGATCGAGGAAGCGCGGCGCGACGGCCGCGTCGATACGGTCCGCGTGCAGCTCGGCGAATCCATGCGCTCCGACCACCGCCGCATCCTCGCCACCGCGATCGCGCGGCTGCGCGGCAAGCTGAAATATCGGCCCGTCGTGTTTGAACTGATGCCGGACGAATTCACGCTCACCGAATTGCAGCACACCGTGGAGGCGATTTCAGGACGGCACTTGCACAAGCAGAATTTCCGCAGGCTCGTCGAAGGCACCGCACTGGTGGAGCCGACCGGCGAGATGGCGACCGCAACGGGCGGGCGGCCCGCGGCCCTGTTCCGCTTCCGGCGTGAAGCGGTGCAGGAGCGGCATGCGCCCGGCTTGCGGCTCGGCGTGCGGCGGTAATTGCTGCCACACTTCAACGTCCCTACACGCCATGAAGGTCAGATAGAATGAGACTTGCCGCTTTGAGCGAACAATTCAGTTCAAAGCGGTCAAAAGCTTCCGACTGAGATTAAATAATAGGGACAGCGCGACAGAGGCGCTGCCCGCATTACTGCGTGGTCGAACGCAGTGCCGGCTTTTCGCCGGACGATGTCGAACCGGTCACATCGCCGGGGCTCGGCAGATCCTGCTTCTCCACCGGCGTGGTCGGCGCTGCGACCGTATCCGGCCTGGACCCGGCGGCGGCACGGACGGCACGCGAACGGGACTTCAGTTGCTGGTGTGCCTCGGCAGCGGCAATCATCGGCCGATCGCGACGCACGAAATCGCAATAGGCGAAGCCGAGCCCGTTCACCGAACCGCGGAAGCTGTTGTGGCTGGTCTTGACCAGGGTGAAGCATGGCTCGAACGGCACGCCCTTCACCGAGGCGCAGACCTTGTCGCCGACGACGCGGATGGTGTTCTGCGGCAAGACCGCGTAGCGCATCGCTCCGTTGCCCCGGAACTGGACGGTGCCGCCTACGGAGCCGTTGTCGTTGATACGGCCGGCGCCGCGCGTGCCCTCGAAGCACGTGTAGTGGAACATCTTGCCGACGACGAAGCTGCGCGCCTCCGCAGCGGTCAACTGCTGGGCGCTGGCCGGACCTGCCACAAACACGGCCGCGATCAAGGCTCCATAACGCAACATGCGGACCCCCACTTCACTGGAAACCAAGGCTCTTAACCTGCCTCTTACCATAACGATCAGTAAATATGCCCCAACTTCGTAGCCAAATGCTGAACGGTTTACGCAATATTGACCACGATCCGCCCTCGGACACCTCCGCCGATGATCGACGGGGCTGTCGCGATGACATCCCCTATTCCGATTTCCGTAGTCATTGCGGCCAATTTCCGCTGATCGAGGTCCGTTTCGAGCCTTTTCCACGCCTCCTGCCGCTTCGGCAGGGGACACATCACGGAATCGATACCCAAAAGTGACACTCCGCGCAAAATGAAGGGCGCGACGCTGGCCGGCAGATCCATCCCGCCGGCAAGGCCACACGCAGCTACCGAGCCACCGTAACGAGTCACCGACAGCAGATTGGCCAGCGTGGTCGAGCCAACCGAATCAACGCCACCGGCAAAGCGCTCCCTGGCCAGCGGCTTGACCGGACCCGACAGTTCGGCGCGATCGATGACCTCGCTCGCGCCAAGGGCTTTCAGATATTCAGCCTCTTGCATGCGGCCGGTCGATGCGACCACCTGATAGCCAAGCTTTGCCAGGATCGCGACCGCCACCGAGCCGACACCACCGGCTGAACCGGTGACCGCCACCGGCCCCTTGTCCGGGGTGACGCCGGCCTTTTCCAGCGCCATTACACAGAGCATCGCCGTATAACCGGCGGTGCCGATGGCCATCGCATCGCGCGCGCTCATCGTCGCGGGCAGCCGAACCAGCCAGTCGCCTTTTACCCGCGCCTTCTGGGCATAGGCGCCGAGATGTGTCTCGCCCATGCCCCAGCCGTTGCAGATGACCTTGTCGCCGGGCTTCCAGTCGGGATGGGAGGATTGCTCGACCGTGCCGGAGAAATCGACGCCGGCAATCATCGGGAAGCGGCGCACCACCGGCGCCTTGCCGGTGATGGCGAGCCCATCCTTGTAATTGATGGTGGAATATTCGACGCGGACGGTGACGTCGCCGTCCATGAGATCCGTCTCGTCGAAATCCTTCAGCGCAACGGATTGTCCGCTGTCGCTCTTGTCGATGACGATGGCCTTGAAAGTCACCCAGGCACCCTCCACTCGTCGTCATGGCCGGGCCTGTCCCGGCCATCCACGTCTTGTTCGTCCGCTACAGAATGAAAGACGTGGATGCCAGGCACAAGGCCGGGCATGACTGAGAATTACGCCGCCGCAGCAGCCGCCATGCGCGCGACCGGCTTTTCCTTGATCGGCAGATTGATCAGTGCGGAGAAGACGCCGAGCAGCATGAACAGCCACCAGACCCAGTCGTAGCTTCCCGTTCGCTCGAAGATCACGCCGCCCAGCCAGACGCCGAGAAAGCCGCCGACCTGATGGCTGAAGAACACGAAGCCGGCCAGCATGGTCAGCCAGCGCGTGCCGAACATCACCGCCACGATCGCGTTGGTCGGCGGCACGGTCGACAGCCACAGCAGGCCCATGATGGCGCCGAAGACGATGGTGCCGGTCGTCGTCACCGGAACTGAAATGAAGACCGCAACTACGACAGCGCGCGCCAGATAGATCGCCGACAGCAGATAGCGCTTGGGCATCCGGTTCGAGAGATAGCCGGCGGCAATGGAGCCGACGATGTTGAACAGTCCGACAACGCCGATCGTGAACGCGCCGATATCCGCCGACAGCCCGCGATCGACGAGATAGGCGGGCAAATGCACGGTGATGAAGAATATCTGGAAGCCGCAACTGAAGAAGCCGAGCACGAGAAAAATATAGCTGCGATGACCGAGCGCCTCGCGGAAGGCTTCCGAGACAGATTGCTGGGCCGCGCGCTGCGCCGGGGTTTCAATCACGCGCGGAATGGCCAGCGCGAAAGACAGCGGCAGGATCAGCAGAACGGTCGCGGCAAAGATCAGCAGTGTGGTGTGCCAGTCGAACTGCGAATTCAGCGCGACCGCCATCGGCGAAAACAGGAACTGGCCGAACGAACCGGCCGCCGTACCGAGCCCGAACGAGAATGTGCGCCATTCCGTTGGCAGCAACTTGCCGAAGGCGCCGAGCACGATGGTGAAGGACGAACCCGCGAGGCCGAAGCCGATGATCACGCCGGCGGAGAGATACATCTCGTTCGGCGTGGATGCGAATGTCATCCAGGCAAAGCCGACGGCATACAGCACGGCGCCGATGCTGAGCACGAGCACCGGTCCAAAGCGATCGGCGATCGCACCCACGAACGGCTGCGCCGCGCCCCACAGCAGCATCTGGATGGCAATAGCGAGGGCGAAGACATCGCGGCCCCAACCGTTGGCGGCCGACATCGGCGTCAGAAAGAAGCCGAGCGTCGAACGCGGGCCAAAGCCCAGCATCGAAATCAGACAACCGCAGATGATGATGAGAGGAAATGACTGCCAGGCTGCGCGTTTGAGGCTGGCATTGACAGTCATTGCACGTCCCCGGTGGCTTGCTTCAACGGCCGGCTGACCGGCTTTTCGACGATCGGCAGATTGATGATGGCGGAGGCGACGCCGAACGCAATCGACAGCAGCCAGACGAGATTATAGGAGCCGGTGTATTCATAGGCGAGGCCGCCGAGCCATACGCCGAGGAAGCCACCGACCTGATGGCTGAAGAAGGCGAAGCCGAACAGCATCGCCAGCCAGCGCGTGCCGAACATCAGCGCCACGAGGCCCGATGTCGGTGGCACCGTGGACAGCCAGGTCAATCCCGTCGAGATGCCGAAGATGATTGCCGATGTCGTCGACAACGGGACGGTGATAAACAGCGCGATCGAGACCGCACGCGCGAAATACAGCGCTGCCAGCAGATAGCGCTTCGGCATCCGGTTGCCGAGCCAGCCGGCGGTCAGCGAGCCGATAATGTTGAACAGGCCGATCACCGCAATCACCCAGCCACCGACCTGCACGGACAGGCCGCGGTCGATCAGATAGGCCGGCAGATGCGCGGTGATGAACGCAAGCTGGAAACCGCAGGTGAAGAAGCCGAGCACCAGCAGCACATAGGAGCGATGACCGAAGGCTTCCGACAGCGCGTGCCGCAGCGATTGCGGCGCGGCGGTCGATTCGCCGGCCGGCGTGTTGTTCGACGATCGCGGCGTCGCCAACGCGAGCGAGAACGGCAGCACGATCAGCACCAATGCGGCGAAGACGAACAATGCGGTGGCCCAGCCATAATTGCTGATCAGGGCGGCGCCGAGCGGGGCGAACAAGAACTGGCCGAACTAACCGGCCGCCGTGCCGGCGCCGAATGCCGTCGAGCGCATATGTTCGGGCACCAGCTTGCCCAATGCGGCGACGACCAGATTGAACGAGCAACCGGACAGGCCGAAACCGATCAGCACGCCGGCGGTGAGGTTGAACGCAAGCGGCGTCGTCGAATAGGCCATCAGCACGAGGCCGAGCGCGTAGAGGATGGCGCCGCCGCACAACACGCGCACCATGCCGAAGCGATCGGCGATCGCACCGGCAAACGGCTGGCCCACACCCCACAAAAGATTTTGCAGGGCGAAGGCGAGTGCGAACACATCGCGGCCCCAGCCATTGGCATCGCTGATCGGCTGCATGAACAGACCGGACGCTGAACGCGGACCGAAAGCGATCAGCGAGATCACACAGCCCGCAAGGATCACGATGGTCGGCGTGCGCCATGATATCGCGATCTGGCTGGCAGCAGGCTTGCCGGCGCGTATGGGCGCTTCGTGCGACATCAGTTCTCCCGGACCTTGGCACCCTAGCGGTGCGTTGCGCGGACCATAGTGGCGTGCGGATGCTTGCCCTAACGAAACTTGGTGATGGCACCAATCTGTGCCGCACATAGGTCCGCACAGCGGGACTAGCGCAGGCCACGGGAAGGTGATATATTTGTTTTGCTCTGATTGAGGATAACAATCGATCGCGAGATTGAACCGGCCGTTGTCGCCGGCATTTTTGTAACCATTATATGCTCATGTTGAGCATATAAGACCGGAAGGCGGCAATGCCCCTACTCCAATGCAAAGCCCCGAAGGCTGGGCGGACAAAGCGGCGGAACGGAACGCACGCCATCCGGCGAGGCAGAGGTCGTGATCCAGACATTGCCGATAAGGCGCGCGCTCGGTCGAGCGCATGTTCAATTTGAAGAACTGAGGTCCATTCCTTCTCCCCGCTTGCGGGGAGAAGGTGGCGAGCGAATGCGAGCCGGATGAGGGGGAAGGAGCCCCATGAATACCATGAGCAACATACACATCATCAGCAACATGCACACAGCGAGCCCCTCACCCGCCCTCGCCGAAGGCTCGGGCACCCTCTCCCCGCAAGCGGGGCGAGGGAAAGAAC
>JAEYVN010000259.1 GCA_023431725.1 Pseudomonadota bacterium | reverse complement strand
GGCGATATGCGGGCCAATCGGCGTTTGCCGCTTGAAGCCGAGCGCAGAGAAGCGGCGATCGCCTGTGATCGCCGACCATAATGCCCGTTCCGCATCGGTCGGATTGCGTCGCAGCAGCCGCGCAAGGCCACGCACCGGCGAATCCGCCCGCGCGATCTCGGCCTTGCCATGCTGCGCCAGCAGATTGCGCAGCATGTCCGCTTCCGGTCCATCGAGCAGTCCACCGCGCGCTGGCCCCTTGCGGCCTTCGACCAGCGCCATGATCACCCCATGCAACGTCCGGATGTCCTGCTGCGTGAGTTGCATGCGCGTGAAGATGTTGCGCATGTTCACCGTCATGGTGCCGCGCTTCTCGTGCGGGCGGAAATATTCGATCCGCTCCAATTCGCGTTCGAGATCGTTGAAGAAAGCGTGCAATTGCTCCTTCGGCGCCGGCGGTGATTTCTCCGATGCCGCGAATGGCAGCGCGCCTTCGCTTTGCTGCTTGAACCATTCATAACCGACGATCACCACCGCCTGCCCGAGATTGAGCGAGGCAAAGGCCGGATTCACCGGCAGCGTGAGGATCGCATCGGCGAGACCGACCTCGTCATTCTCCAGCCCGTTGCGCTCGCGGCCGAACACCAGCGCCACAGTCTGCCCTTCGGCGATCCGCGGCGCGGCAATGCGCGCCGCCTCCTCCGCGCCGACCACCGGCTTGGCCTGATCGTGCGTGCGGGCCGTGGACGCCATGACGAAGTGACAATCGGCAATCGCCTCCGCCAGCGTTTCGAACAATTCCGCTTCATCCAGGATGCGGTCGGCGCCGGAGGCCATCACCCGCGCGCGTTCGTTCGGCCAGCCCTGTTGCGGCTTGACCAGCCGCAAGCGCGACAGCCCGAAATTGGCCATCGCCCGCGCCACCGACCCGATATTTTCGCCAAGCTGGGATTCGACCAGCACCACCACCGGCGCCGGCGTCACCACCCAGTTCTTGGTCTTGTCCGTTCCCGCTCCGGGCATGTCCTGTCTCCGGCGGCTGCTATAGCGGCACTGGCGCGCGCGCGAAAGCCAGGAACGTTGCGAAAGCCAAAAGCGCACAAACCACGAGCGCACGAAAGCCAAGAGCGTGCGAAGATCGCAGATCGATTCGCGATGCGCCCCGCCCGGAACTCTCAATGAAGATCCTGATCGCTACCCCCGCCTACGGCGATATGGTCACGACGACCTATTGCTACTCCATGATGAACCTGCTCGAGCAATTCCGCGAGAAGCATCCGAACATCAAGTTCGAATACAAATTCCTGTCGCTCTCGGTCCTGTCCTTCATGCGCAACCTGTTTGCGAGCCTGGTCATGGAGGACAAGAGCTATACGCACCTGCTCTTCATCGACGCCGACATGGGCTTTGGGCCGCAACTGGTCGAACACATGATTTCGTTGGACAAGCCGGTGGTCGGCAGCATGGCGCCGCAACGAAAATTCGACCTGGCGTCGTTCTACGCGCTGAAGGATGAAATCCCCGATCCAAACGTCGCCCGGCTCGTGGCGATGGACTACGTCAATTCCGGCTCGATCTATTTCAAGGGCGGACCGGCCAAAGGGGGCGAGTCACGATCGGCAGCCGATCTCGTGGTCGAAGGCGCCGCGGTGCGCGTCACCAAGACCGGCGCCGGCGTGCTGCTGATCCAGCGCGGGGTATTCGATCGCATCAAGGATCGCTACCCAGAGCTGTACAGCGAACGCATCGCGGACACCTACGCCAAATACGAATTGAAGAGGGGCGTGCTGCAGTGCTTCGAATCCATGCCGGACGACAACGGCATTTATTGCGGTGAGGATGCCGCCTTCTGCCGCCGCTGGGTCGAAGGTTGCGGCGGCGAGATCTGGTCGGTCGTCACCGAGAACATCCTGCATGTCGGACAGGAACGCTTTGTCGGCAATTTCCTGACCAAGCTGCAGCACGGGCGGATATAGAGTCTGCTCATCCGAAGGCACCGTTCTGGTCTGTCCGCACCATAGCGATATGGATTGAGGTGTCCCGAAGTCGAACACACAGAAACGTGTGTTCCATCCCTGTTGTCGAAATCGCGCGACCAGACTAACAGGTCGGAATCCCGACAGCGCTCATGCTTTCACCTATCGATGACTCAAATCATTCTCGGCATTCATTCCGGCTCGCATGATGCGGCGGCCGTCCTGTTCGATGGCTATGATCTCAAGGCCGCCGTGTCGCTTGAGCGGTTGAGCCGCAAGAAAGGCGACGGCAGCACGAATCCCGATCGCGCGATCGACGAAGTGCTGTCGATTGCAGGAAAGACGCGCAAGGATGTCGATGTCGTCTGCTACAGCCGTTCGCTGCTGCCGACGAAATTTTTCCGCCACATCGCCGGTCTCGACTGGTTGAAGGAGCAATACCGCACGCATCTCGCGCGCAAGCCGCGCCGGCAGTTGATGCCGGAATTATTCCGGCACAAGACCGCAGACACCAACGCGTTCTTCGATGTCGCGGCGCTCCAGCGTGAGAGCGGCTTCCGTAACGATGCGAAGGCCTTTTTCTACAATCATCACGAAGCGCATGCGCTGCCGACGCTGTTTTACAGCCCGGCCTGGAACGACGCCTTGATCGTTACCGCGGACGGCGGCGGCGACAATACGCACTACAGCCATCGTCATTTTGCCGACGGCGCACTGAACACGATCTACGGCGGTGAAGAGGCGGTCCTGACGCCGGCGTCCGAGGACAGTCTCGGCAAGATGTATGGCGCTGCGACCAAGGCGCTCGGTTTCAGGCGCGTGCGCCACGAAGGCAAGCTCACCGGCATGGCAGCGATCGGCAAGCCGCTGCGGGCTGCCGAACTCGATGCGAAATTCTCGGTCGACGAGACCGGCCGCATCCACTCCACCCTGCGCAGCGACCGGGAGATCAATGCCTATATGCAGGCGCTGGCCAAGGGCCTTTGCAAGGAGGATTATTCGGCGACTGCGCAGCAGGTGCTGGAAGACAAGATGCTGCTCTCCGTCGAGCGGCTGCTGAAGCGCTACCCGGCCCGCCATCTTGGACTTTCCGGCGGCATTTTTGCCAATGTGAAACTCAATCGCCTGCTGGCCGAAAAATTCGGTCTCGATGAAGTCTTCATTTTCCCGGCCATGGGCGATGACGGATTACCGGTCGGCGGCGCACTGGCCTATTTGCTCCGGCGCGATGGTCTGAAGACCTGGCTCGACAGCCGGCGCGATCTTGGTCCGGTCTATCTCGGCCGCGATTTCAGCGACACGGTCGATGCTGCGCTGGCGGCGATCCCAGGCGTCAAGCGAACCGGAGACGCTCCGGTCGCGGGCGCCGTGAAGCGGCTTGAAGCCGGGCAGCTCGGCGCGATCTATACTGGCCGGATGGAATATGGCCCTCGCGCGCTGGGCGCGCGGACGATCCTCGCCAATCCCGCCCTGCGCCAGACCCATGATCTGTTCAACCAGCGGCTGGACCGCTCCGAGTTCATGCCCTTCGCACCGGTCGTGACCGCCGAGCGGGCCGCCGATGTGTTCGGCATCTCGAACGTCAACCGCCGCGCCTGCCGCTACATGACCATTGCCACCGATGTGCAGCCCGCCTGGCGCAGCCGGATCGCCGCCGTGGTCCATGTC
>JAEYVN010000205.1 GCA_023431725.1 Pseudomonadota bacterium | reverse complement strand
TATTTTGGCCTTGTTTCGCGCCCATGCCAAATCCGCAGGATCAAGATGTCATCCGAGCCTGGAAGCTGAGTGTAGCGGGAAACATATCCAGCCGAACCGAAACGGATGACGATCTGCCTGATATCCGGGTCCTGCGTCGGGCGGCCCAGTTCGGGAAACAACTGCACCTTCTCATACGCTGACCAGATGGTGTGCAATGCGCGTTTCGCTGCATTGGGATTGTCAGTGCCGAGAAATGCGCGAAGCCGCTCGATGTCCTGAACAGCTTCTGGCGCAAGCAGAATCATTCAAAGCGTTGCGGACGCGGAGAGGGCAATTCATTCTCACTGCCCCAGCTCTCGATCCAAACCTTGACGTCATGCATGGACACAGCTTCGTTGGTCTTACGAAACCGCTCCAAGCGCTCACGATCTTCGCCAATGTCGGGCGCCTCGATATCGCCGACTGAATCCAGCAAAGCGACGGCTTCCGCCAACACAGTCGTCACGTCCTGGCCGCGCTCCCTCGCCATTTCCTGCAAGCGAGCATCGGTGTTCGCATCAATCTCAAAGGTGCGTCGAACGACGTTCATGGCGCGAGGATATGGGGCGGCAGTGCAATTGTCGAGGCGCCGGAATAGAAGGGAATTCGCAGGGTTTAGATCTCGATACCGCTTTTGAACTCTGACATTTGGGGAATTTCCATGCTGCGTTACATCCTGATTGTATTTTCCGCTGTCCTGACGAGCCTCGCCGTTCCCGCCTCCGCCACCGAATTGAAGGTGCTCACCGCCGGCGCGATGAAGCAGGTGGTGCTGGCGCTGCAGCCTGAATTCGAGAAGCAGGGGCACAAGCTCGTCGTCGACAATGATACGGCGGGTGCGCTGCTGAAACGCATCGAGAGCGGCGAGACCTTCGATGTCCTCGTGGTGACGCCCGGAGCGATCGATCAACTGGCGGCAAAGGGCAAGGTCGCGGCCGATAGCAAAGCCATCGTTGCCCGCGTCGCCATTGGCGTGATGGTGCGGTCGGGCGCGCCGCTGCCGGATATCTCCAGCGTCGATGCCTTCAGGCAAACGCTGCTGGACGCCAAGAGTGTCGCCTATATCGATCCGGCTTCGGGCGGTTCGAGCGGCATCTATCTCGACAAGCTATTCGAGAAAATGGGAATTGCCCACGCGGTGCGCGCGAAAGCGAAGCTCAAGCGCGGCGGCGGCTATGTCGCCGACCTTCTTGTCAGCGGTGATGCCGAACTGGGCATTCACCAGATCAGCGAAATCGTTCCTGTGAAGGATGTCATTCTGGTCGGGCCGTTGCCGGCGGAGATCCAGAATTACACCACCTATGCCGGTGCGGTGTCGGCCACGGCGAGAGACGCAGCAGCGGCAAAGGCGTTCATTGATCTGCTGGCCGGTCCTGCCGGTGGCGCAGTGTTGCGCGAGAAGGGCATGGACCGGCCGTCATCGTGACATTGCTTACTGATTGGCCTCTGATGCCAGCACGGTCAGAGAACGCTTCTCGCCTTCAAGAGTCTGCCATTCGATCGACTGACTGACCGACAAGCCGATCAGCGCCGCGCCGACGGGCGTGAGCACTGAAATCTTGTTCTTCGCAAGGTCCGCCTCTTCCGGATAAACCAGCGTGGCGGTGCGTGTCTGGCCGGTTCGGTCGTCACGGAAAGTCACCCGCGACCCCATCGCGACGAGGCCCGGACGGCGTTCGAAATCCTCGATCACCTGCGCGCGATCGATCTCCCGCGCGAGAAATTCGCCCGTCTGCGCAAAGCGTCCTTCGGCTGCATCCGCGAGGCGGATCAGCTTTTCCATTTCGCCACGAACGATGGCGATGGGCGGCAATTCCGGTTGCAAATAGCTCATGGTGATGATCCTTCGCGTTGCGAGATTTGTATTCCGTTACGCACGGCGCAACGCGATCCATGCGTGATTTTGATCTTGGAATGGTGAGGAAGTGGAACGTCAGCCCGGAGGCTGACAGAGCGCAGCCGTCCGGGTTAGCAGCCTGCGTGCAGGCGGCCAGCGCGAAGCAGGAACCGATGGTGGTGCGCGTTCATCATGAAGGCAAAGCTAAGGGCTGCGCCGGAATTGTCAATGTGCCGTCCCGCCTGCCTCTCTGGGTGGCAAATTCTGCGGCTTTTGCGGGTCGGATAGAGGGGCAGGGGAGATAAGGCACCCCATAAAAAAGTTGCGCGCCCTTGGGGGGAGGGCGCGCAACACTCAACGTTGATCCCTGGGGGGAAGGGAGGTTCAACGTCAGCAAAACTAGCGGATGATCCTCTCGTCGGAAGCCGTCGCGGTCGGCTTGCCGGCACGGATCACGGGTCCGGAAGCTTCATACTTGGAAGCCGTCACAGTCCCGTCAGTGAAATTTGGCTTTGCAAGGATGCCAACGCCAACCACCAGGATCGCGGCAAATAACGAGACCGCCACCACCTTGATATGGGTTGCGCTATCGGCGCTCGTCAGTGAAAAGTTATTCATGACTCGTCCCTGCAATCTTCTCTTTAGTCGGGAGCCAGCGCAGCCAGGTTCACCAGCTCCCCGGATGCAGTCTTTCGTCGCGGAACAATGTCCCGTGGCGTCAGGCCTGCATTCCGATTGACGCAATGAGAACGTAGGAAGTCTTCCTGCGTTCCACAGGGGCCTTCACATCTCCTTGAAAGAATGTGAAAGCGCGTGACTGTAGCGTCGCTGCCTCACGTACAGGGATAACCCGGCAGCCATTAATCCGCTGTTCCGGGATTGCTGAAATATTTAAATTTCTGCCGTTTTTCAGCGCGACCGGGCACGAATGCTCTGGGTGCGGGCGCTGACCGGTCAGCCGCCCGCGCGGCAAAGCACCGATTTCCTTTGAAAAAGCAGCAGCCAGCGGGCTTGAAGCGGGACCTCTAGACCTTCGTCGTGGCGATCCGTTGCGTGGCGTTCCTGTTGAAGGCCATGTCGTCGAGATTGGCGATCGGCGGACGGCCCTTGGCCATGGCCCGGTAGAAGTCGCCTTTTGATACCGGGGCCAGCTCGGCGATCATCTGCCAGTGGTCGCCACCATCGGTGCTTTCGAAGACCTGGCCGTCGGTGTCCGCGGCGTAGATCGCAAAGTCGTGATCCCGGGTTGCTATTGTCATCGCCCCGAACAGAGCGCGCTGCCCGTCCGGCAACCCGCCAAGCAGGCGGGTCCAGGTCTGGCCGCCATCGCGACTGCGGGCAATTTTCCCGCGGGCGCGCCGCAGCTTGTACCAGTGCGGCGGCCAACCGACGGCGGCCGAAACGAACAGGAGGTCCGGATCGTCGGGGTGGACGACGAAGGCGTCCGGATAATTCATTTCCGGCGGCATCGGGTCCTTGAGCCAGGTCGCGCCGCGGTCCTCGCTGCGCATCATGCCCACCAGACCGTTCGAGACGAGGATGCGGTCGGGCTTCTTGGGGTGGATCAGGATACGATGCACGTCGGATTCGGCCGGGTCGGGATCGACCTGCAGATCGGTGAAGGTCTTGCCGCCATCATCCGAGACCAGCAAGGCGCCGATCTCGATGCCGACGAAGAGGCGGTTGTCGGCAATTACGATATCCTTCACGTGACCGAGGCGGGGTGGCGGCGGGAAGCACCATTGGGCGGCACTGGGAACTGACCGCAGGCCGGCGCACTCGGCCCAGCTGTCGCCGCGGTCGAAGCTGACAAAAAGATGCGCCGGCATGGTGCCGGCGAAGATCACGTCGCGGCCGTCGAGCTGTCCGGCGCGCGCGGACCAGAAGTCGTACTGCGTGATGCCGTTATTGATCCACTGCCAGGATTGTCCGCCGTCGCGGCTGCGCGCCATGCCGATGCCGTGCGTTGCGGCAAAGAGGTCGTCGCCGATGGCCGTCAATGCGCTGACGAAGCAGCCGGCCAGCGCATGATTCAGCACGCGCCAATCGCCATCGTCTTCCCGCCGCAGGATGAACACGCCATCGGTGGTCGCGATCGCCAGTGTGTTGTCGCTCTCGGCTGATTGTCGAGCGTTGTCTCCACCCGGGGAAAGCAGGATCATCGAACGGATCTTTCAAGGGACGTTGTTTTGAAAAGACCGGATCGCGCCTTCGTTCGAAAGCGCGATCCGTCAGCTGTCGGTTACTTGCGGCTCAACGCATCGGGTTATTGAAGCTTTTCGATGCCGGCCTTCTTGATCAGGTCTTTCCATTTGGTGATTTCCGAAGACACGTGCTTCTGCAATGCATCCGGAGAAGAGCTCTTCGGAGCGATGCCGGTCTTGTTGATCTGCGCGATGATCTCGGGCCGCGCGAGGATTTCCGTAACGGCGGCATTCAGCTTGTCCACGATCGGCTTCGGTGTGCCGGCCGGGAAGGCGAGGCCGTACCAGCTCGTCACATTGTAGGGCAGGCCGGCTTCCATGATGGTCGGCGTGTCCGGCATGGCGGCGAAACGCTCGGGCGAGGTGACGGCGACCGCGCGCAGCTTGCCGGCGGCAATCTGGCTTTGCACGGCCGGCACAAGCTCGAAGGTCATCTGGACTTCATCCTGAATCAACCCGGTGATGGCTGCCGGCGACGTGCGATAAGGCACGTGCTTGATGTCGACATCGGCCAGCACGCGGAACAGCTCGCCGGCAAAATGCTGCGAGGTGCCGGCGCCGACACTGGCGAAATTGTATTTTCCGGGATTGGATTTCGAATCCGCGATGATCTCCTTCACCGACTTCGGAGCATAGTTCGGCGATGTGACAAGGATCAGCGGAACGGTGCCGACCATCGACACCATCTGGAAATCATCGACCGGCTTGTATTTCAGGTTGGGATGGCCTGCGCCGGAAACGGCATGCGCATTGCTCATCATCAGCAAGGTGTAGCCGTCGGCCGGCGCCTTTGCCACCGTATCGGCGCCAAGGGTCGTGCCGGCACCGGGCTTGTTCTCGACCACGAAAGCCTGGCCGAATTTTTCCTGAAGCGCCTGTCCGAGAATGCGCGAGACGATGTCGGTGCCGCCGCCGGGACCATTCGGTACGACAATGCGAACACTGCGTGTCGGCCATTCCTGAGCGGTGGCCGTGCGTGCTTCGACGCCGATCGCGACAGCCGCAAGGGTTAATGCTGCAACGAGTGAACGCGAGGCGGAATAAGTGCGTGAGTTTGGCATCAAGTCCTCCCAGACCGACTTTGTGTTTTTGTTGCCGCTAGAAAACGGATACCGGGCGGTTGGTCAAGCGATCTTGTGCGGTGCGACGATGTTGCAGACAAAAACGTCACACCGTTTGCCAATGCCGGTTCGACGCGATAACGGAAAGCGCATCTCCTGAGGTGCGTACCTTTTAGTCATTCCATTTTTCACACTTGGCCGGTCCGGTTTTTCACATGCTGATCTCCCTTTGCAACGAAGCGCTTGTCCCCATGTCGTTCGCCGAACAATGCGCCTTCGCTCGTGCGGTAGGGTATGACGGGATCGAGATTGCGCCCTTCACGCTTGGCGAGGAGCCGTGGCGTCTGCCGGCAAGCGAGCGCGCTCGCATTCGTCAGATTGCAGCCGATGCCGGCATCCGGATCACCGGTTCACATGCGCTGCTCTGGGGTCTGAAAGATGCATCGATCACCACCGCCGATGACGGCCGGCGGCGCAAGACTATCGACATCCTGAAAGGATTGATCGCGTTGACCGCAGATCTCGGTGGCGACGTCATGGTGCATGGTTCGCCGATGGCGCGACTGGTCGAGGATGCCGATAGCGGCAAGCGCGGGCTGGAAAGTTTTGCGGCGATCGCGCGCGACGCCGAGGCCGCGAATATCGCCTATTGCATCGAGCCGCTGACCAAGAAGGAAGACGTCTTCATCAAGACGATTGCGGAGGCGCTCGATGTGGCTGCCGCCATCGGCAGTCCGGCCATGTGCTCGATGATCGACTGCGCGGCGGCCGCCGCCGGCGAAACGCAGAGCGTGCCCGATCTGATCAGAAGGCATGTGCCGGGCGGACGGATTGCGCATATCCATTTCAACGATCCGAACCGGCGCGGTCCCGGCGAGGGTGATCTCGCCTTTGCGCCGATCATGGCGGCGCTCGGCGAGGTTCAATATTCGCGCAACGCGGCGGTGGAGCCTTTCATCTTCGAACCCGACGGCCGGACCTGCACCGCGCGTCAGATCGGTTATCTCCGCGGGGTTATGGAGTTGGCCGCGACGGGACGCGCCGCCGGCTGATCTTTGCTTGCGCCTGTTTCTTCACGCGACGTTTTCAGCGCTTCGCTTGAAGAATTCTCTAGACGCTGCCGACCGTCTTCAGGCGGGCGCGCGGATGGATTTCCGACTGCGACATCACGGTGGTCTGGGCGCGGAAGCGTTCGACAATGCCGCGGACGTACGGACGAATGCCGGCGGATGTAACCAGAACCGGATTCTCACCCATCCGGGCCGCTTCCTCAAACCGCTCGCGAACCAGCGTGATGAATTCGGACAGGCGCGACGGCTGCATCGCCAGGGTCTTTTCATCGCCCTGGCCGATGATCGAATCCGCGAATGCCTGCTCCCATTTTGCTGACAGTCCGATCAGCGGCAGATAGCCGGACGGCGAGGTGTGCTGCGCACAGATCTGACGAGCCAGCCGCGCCCGAACATGTTCGACGATCTGCGACGGATTGCGGGTATAGGCGAGCGCGTCGGCGATGCCTTCCAGGATGGTCGAGAGATCGCGGATGGAGATGCGCTCGGCCAGCAGCAATTGCAGGACGCGCTGGACGCCGGACATCGAGATCTGCGCCGGCACGATATCCTTGATCAGTTCGCCCTGTTCCTTCGGCAGTTCCTTCAACAGCTTGGAAACCTCCGCATAGGAGAGGAGGTCCGAGACATTCGCCTTCAGCAATTCGGTCAGGTGAGTTGAGAGCACCGTCGCCGCATCGACAACGGTGTAGCCCTTCACCGCCGCGTCTTCCTTGTGCGCGGAATCCACCCAGGTCGCAGGCAGCCCGAACGTCGGCTCGGTTGTGTGGATGCCAGGCACGTTAACCTGACCGCCGGCGGGGTCCATGACCATGAATTGCGCTGGCCACAACTTGCCGGAGCCAGCTTCGACTTCCTTGATCTTGATGACATAGGTGTTTGCGTCGCTCTGTACGTTGTCGAGAATGCGCACGGCCGGCATGACGAAGCCCATCTCGATGGCGAGGGCTCGGCGCAGGGCCTTGATCTGTTCGGTCAGTCGGTCGGCGCCATCCGGCGAATTGACCAGCGGCAGCAGGGCATAGCCG
>JAEYVN010000202.1 GCA_023431725.1 Pseudomonadota bacterium | reverse complement strand
CCGCTTCAGACGATTGTTGCGGTTGATGACGCGGCGATAGAGGTCGTTCAGGTCCGACGTTGCAAAGCGACCGCCATCCAGCGGAACGAGCGGACGCAGATCCGGCGGAATGACCGGCACATGCGTCAGGATCATCCACTCCGGCTTGTTGCCGGAATCGATGAAGGCCTCGATCAGCTTCACGCGCTTGGCAAGCTTCTTCTTCTTGATGTCGGAATCGGTCTCGCCGATTTCCGCACGCAGATCGGTCTGCAGCTTCGTCAGGTCGAGCGCCTTCAGCATCTCGCGGATCGCCTCGGCGCCGATCATGGCGGTGAAGCTGTCCTGACCGTATTCGTCCTGCGCCTTGAGGTATTCCTCTTCGGACAGCAGCTGACGGTCCTGCAGCGGGGTGAGGCCCGGCTCCAGAACGACGTAATATTCGAAGTACAGGATGCGCTCGAGATCCTTCAGCGTCATGTCGAGCAGCAAACCGATGCGGCTCGGCAACGACTTCAGGAACCAGATGTGCGCGACGGGCGCTGCGAGCTCGATGTGACCCATGCGCTCGCGACGCACGCGCGACAGCGTCACTTCGACCGAGCACTTCTCGCAGATGATGCCCTTGTACTTCATGCGCTTGTACTTGCCGCACAAGCATTCGTAGTCCTTGATCGGGCCGAAGATGCGCGCACAGAACAGGCCATCACGCTCCGGCTTGAAGGTCCGGTAGTTGATGGTTTCCGGCTTCTTGATCTCGCCGTACGACCAGGACTGAATCTTCTCAGGTGACGCAATCGAGATGCGGATCTGGTCGAAGACCTGAGCCGGCGCCTGCGGGCTGAACAGATTCATGATTTCTTGGTTCATCGTCTTCTCCTCGGCCGGCCTCATTGAGAAGCCACTGGCCGTCTATCGTTTCGCTGTCGTCAGTCGGGACGGCGCCCTCGCCGTCCCGTCTCTCTCGCGAATTACTCAGCGGCTTCCGGCAACTCGCCGGGCCGCTGGACTTTGGAGTTGTGCAGATCGACGTTGAGACCGAGCGACCGCATTTCCTTGACCAGGACGTTGAAGCTTTCCGGGATACCGGCTTCGAACGTGTCATCGCCACGCACGATCGCTTCGTAGACCTTGGTACGGCCGGCCACGTCGTCGGACTTCACGGTCAGCATTTCCTGCAGCGTGTAGGCGGCGCCGTAAGCTTCGAGCGCCCAGACCTCCATTTCGCCGAAACGCTGTCCGCCGAACTGCGCCTTGCCGCCCAGCGGCTGCTGGGTGACGAGCGAGTATGGTCCGATCGAACGGGCATGGATCTTGTCGTCGACCAGGTGGTGCAGCTTCAGCATGTAGATGTAGCCGACGGTCACCTTACGATCGAACTGATCGCCGGTGCGGCCATCAAACAGCGTCATCTGTCCCGAGTGATCGAGACCGGCCAGATCGAGCATCTGCTCGATATCGCTTTCCTTGGCACCGTCGAAGACCGGCGTTGCGATCGGCACGCCGCGACGAAGATTACTGCCGAGTTCAACGATCGCCTTGTCGTCCAAGGTTTTGATCGTCTCGTCCTCGCCGTAGACCTTCTTCAGCGTGTCCTTCAGCGGACGCGTGTCCTGCTTGGAGTAATACGCGTCGACCGCCTGACCGATGCGCCTGCCGAGACCGGCGCAGGCCCAACCGAGATGGGTCTCAAGGATCTGACCGACGTTCATGCGCGAAGGCACGCCGAGCGGGTTGAGCACGATGTCCGCATGCGTGCCGTCCTCAAGGAACGGCATGTCCTCGACCGGAACGATCTTGGACACGACACCCTTGTTGCCGTGACGGCCGGCCATCTTGTCGCCCGGCTGAATCTTGCGCTTCACCGCAACGAAGACCTTGACCATCTTCATCACGCCGGGCGGCAGCTCGTCGCCGCGCTGCAGCTTCTCGACCTTGTCGAGGAAGCGCTGCTCGAGCATCTTCTTCGATTCGTCGTACTGCTTCCGCATGGCCTCGATCTCGGCCATCAGCTTGTCGTTCGCGGTCGCGAACATCCACCATTGCGAACGCGGATATTCATCCAGGATCGCGCGGCTGATCTTGGTGTCCTTCTTGAAGCCTTTCGGCCCCGCGACGCCCTGACGGCCATCCAGCAATTCAGCCAGACGTCCGAACACGTTGCGGTCGAGGATCGCCTGTTCGTCGTCGCGGTCCTTGGCGAGGCGTTCGATTTCCTCACGCTCGATCGCGAGCGCACGCTCGTCCTTGTCGACGCCGTGACGGTTGAACACGCGCACTTCCACGACGGTGCCCTGCACGCCTGGCGGCACGCGGAGCGAGGTGTCGCGAACGTCCGACGCCTTCTCGCCGAAGATGGCGCGCAGAAGCTTTTCTTCCGGCGTCATCGGGCTTTCGCCCTTCGGCGTGATCTTGCCGCACAGGATGTCGCCGGCGTGGACTTCAGCGCCGATATAGACGATGCCGGCTTCGTCGAGGTTCTTCAGCGCTTCTTCCGACACGTTCGGAATGTCGCGCGTGATTTCTTCCGGTCCGAGCTTGGTGTCACGGGCCATCACTTCGAATTCTTCGATATGGATCGAAGTGAAGACGTCGTCGCTGACGATGCGCTCGGACAGAAGGATCGAGTCCTCGAAGTTGTAGCCGTTCCACGGCATGAACGCGACGAGCACGTTACGGCCGAGCGCGAGCTCGCCGAGCTCGGTCGACGGACCGTCAGCAATGATGTCGCCCTTCTTCACCATATCACCGACACGCACCAGCGGACGCTGGTTGATGCAGGTGTTCTGGTTGGAGCGCTGGAACTTCATCAGACGATAGATGTCGACGCCCGGCTTGGTCGGGTCGGTCTCTTCCGTCGCGCGGATAACGATACGGGTGGCGTCCACCTGATCGATCACACCGGCGCGGCGGGCCGCAATCGCGGCGCCCGAGTCGCGGGCCACCACGGCTTCCATGCCGGTGCCGACGAACGGGGCCTCGGCACGAACCAGCGGCACCGCCTGGCGCTGCATGTTCGAGCCCATCAGCGCGCGGTTGGCGTCGTCGTTCTCAAGGAACGGAATGAGCGCCGCGGCCACCGACACGAGCTGCTTCGGCGACACGTCCATGAAGTCGACCTTGTCGCGCGGATAAGGCGCAACTTCGCCGGCGTGACGGCAGACGATCATGTCTTCCGTGAAGCGGCCCTTCGG
>JAEYVN010000177.1 GCA_023431725.1 Pseudomonadota bacterium | reverse complement strand
AGTGAAAACCTTCAACGGGAATTTTCCGTGGTGGAGCAAGGACGGAATCGGCGGCCCGGTAGCAAAGCGGACAGGCACGGACAGCTTCGTTTTGGCAGCGACCCGCAACGGCAAAGCGGACTGGTCCAACGCACTGAAACACATCCGTTGTCCGGGATGAGGATTAAAGCCATCCTGCTTCATTGATCCTTCTGCTGCAGAAGCCGCGTCCGTAGTTCTTCGAGATCGGGGTCGGACATCGAGCTCCAAATTTCCATCAGCTGCGAAACCGAATACAGCAGCAGCGCCAGCAGGCAGAGCGCAACCGCGCCATACCAGATCATGGAGCTCCAGAACCATGTGGGCTCCTGCTCTTTCCTAATCACATGGAGCTTTTCGGGAAACTCACCCGTTCTCCACGCCATGATCAGGGTCTGCCCGCTCAGGAAAAGCACCACGCCTGAAGCGACGAGCGCGAGAACCGGGGGCAGCAGCGGCGCAAGTCGGGGACTTTCCACGGCGAAGGAGAGAACCAGATAAAACAGCAGACCGAGCGATCCACACAGGAATGCGGTCCGGATAATCTGGCGGATGATCTCGCTCATCTCAGTGGCCCATCGATCGTTCGCAGACGCGGCGGCCCGCAATAAGCCGATCGATCGGCGTCCAGTCATCCGTGAGTATGACCGCACATGCGTCCGGCCAAACCGCAACCGCCGCGTTGATATCCACCCGTCGCCATACGACGCTCTGGGACTGGACAGCTTCTCCCGCATTCATCACCGAGGCCATAACGCTTTCAGTATCCGACCGATAGGCACTCCCACCGCTTTTCCAGGCGGCAACGATGTAGTTGGTCGTGCTCCCCTGTTCGCCGCCGGCCATCCAGATATCGACCACCGGAAACACCTCCGACAGCGTCATCGCGATGCTGAGAGCCAGCAACGGCGTTGTGGTGCGGTCAATGATGTTCGACAGATACACGCCATTCGTCGACACTCGCGCTGCGATCAAAGCAGCGAACTCGCGCGTCACGAGATGCGGCGGCACGCTGCGGGTCCGGTACGCATCCATGAGAACGGCATCGAAAATTTCAACCGCAGGTAACCCCCGGACAACGGCACGACCATCACCGATGCGTGTGGTGAGGCGGCTCTGCTCCCCGGCCCACATTTTCTCGTTCGCCACCGACACCACCACGGGATCGAGCTCTATGGAGATCACGTCCGCAGAGGTTGCCCAAGCCCGCGGCAATGTTGCCCCGCCCCCGCCGACCACCAGAGCCCGCCGCTCGGTCGATCGCGACAGAGCGGCGCGCGCCAACCTGTCGGTCAATGCTGCGTAGCCAAGATGAAGCCGTTTCGGATCGTCGCGGTCAGAAGCGCTGTGCACGCCCTCGTCGAGAATCATGAAACGCAACACCCCCCCGTCGGCGAGCGGGCGATCGAGCAGACGGATGCAAGTGTAGCGTGTTTCCCAAAGGCACGGGCCCGGCATTGCTGAGCGCAAGGCGAATGCGACCAGGCCAGCGATGACAGCAATTCCGAAGATTGCGCAAACGGCGGGCAATCCCCGCCATGGCAGAGTGAATATGCCGAGCGCGATCCAGATCGCGCTAACGAATCCGATTAAGCCAACTGCACCGACCGTTTCAAGCAGGATGAAACCCGTCAGCGCCGTGCCGACGACGCTGCCCGCAGCAGACGCCGCGTAGATAGCGCCGACCAACCGCGACGTTCCCGCTTGCGCCGTCAGCACCACGATACGAACAGCCAATGGAGCCACGAAGCCAACAGCAAAACTCGGCGGAAAAGCCAATCCGGCAAGCGCCAGCACCAGGCCATGTCCAGGCTCCTGCTCGATGGCGAACGTCTGTACGACGACAGTCACAGCGCCCGGCATGGCGGATGCGGCAAGCGCAGCGACGAGCCAGGCGAGGCCAAGTCGGAGCTTCAGCGTTTCGATGTCATTCGTTCCCCCGGCTACGATGCCGCCCAGCATGTGGCCAAAGGTGAGACCAATCAGGACGCTTGCAATCGCCGCCGACCACGGCAACAGCGATTGGCCGACATAAGGTGCCCCCAATCGCACGATCGCCAATTCGACCGCCAGCGACGCGGCGGCCGAAAGAAAGATCGCAGACGGCAGAAACCAGCGCGTCATGCCGGGCCCACCCTGACGCGGCGCTGCATCGCGACCGTCATGATGAGTCCCGCACTGATCAGTGACAGCATGCCGATCATCGCAAGCGACGCGCGGACGCCGTACCCATCCAGCAGCACCCACAGCGCCACCAGAACGCCTGCAACGCTTCCCGCCGCGCCCGCTGCGTACATCGCACCGATGGTGCGGCCATGCCCATCGGCGAGTGTCAACGCGCCCATCATCAACAGCGGCGCCGCAATCCCGAAGAACACGCCGGCAGGAATGCACGGGACAATCGTGAACAGCACCAGCCTCCACAGCGAGGTTGGTGCCGGCGCCAGCACCCACGCGTCCCAGGGACCAACGAGAAGCGGAGCGGCGGCCACCGCGAGGCCACCAGCAGCGGTGACCAGCGCCGCGCAGTGCAACATCCGCCGAATGTCGCATTTCCCAGCAATCGATCCGCCGATCCGGTTGCCGAAGGCCATCGCCAGCAGAAATGCCGCGATAATCGAGGTCCACGTATCGGTCGACATGCCGGCATAAGGGGCCAGCAATCGCGCGGCGATGACCTCGAAGGCCAGCGCGCAGAAAGCCACCAGTCCCTCAGCGACACACAACAGGACAAACATGAAGGTCTGCTTCTACGGGTGAAGTTCAAATCCGGGATGCGTTATGAAACGCGGCGCTGGATTGGCGTACCCCATGTTCGAGGGGTGACGAGGACCGCACCGCCGCACCCTTCATGTTTACGCTCAGCGCCCCAAAGCGAGACACGCAAAAGGCGCAGGACTTTGCGAGTTTCGACGAACAGGCTAGGACAGTGGGGGGCAATACTGTCTATTCGACAAGCACAGTCAGAGCGCAGACTGAACGGGGGCCAATTTGACGCGCAAGGTGTCTCCAGCCATTTTCATCCTGACGACCCTGCTGGGCGGCCTCATCCTCGTCGCGGCATCAACGTTATTCATGCTTTGCCAGCCATGGCTCGGTCTGCGATTTGATGGTTCGGCCGACCGTGGTATCCGTGTCGTCAGCGCATATCCTGCTGGGCCCTCAGCACAGATCGCAGAGGGAACGATTCTGACTGCTCTCGGTAACGGTGCGAGAGACACCATACAGTTGGTCCCGTTCGATGTGGTCGAAGATCCTGACACAGCCCCGACCTATGCCGCGTTCGACATATTCCTCGACCGCCAAAGCCAGATTGCAGGATTGCTTCGCAGCGAGCACGTGCGCCTGACGACGGCCGCCGGCGACGAGATCGTCGTCAGGCCGGCTTCATCACGTCCCATCGCCAGCCTTCCTGGAGGCTTCTGGCTGCAACAATTCGTGGGACTGGCTTGCCTGATCATGGGCGCGTGGGCGTACAGCCTCAAGCGCCATGATCCCGCGGTCAGACTGCTCGCCCTGGCCAGCATTTTCTCGACATTCGCCACTTGGGCATCGGCGATCTTCATCTATCGCGAGCTCGCTCTCGAGGGCAGCATTGTCTTCGCCATGTCGTCTCTCAACTTCGCGGGATCGCTGGGTTTCGCGGCGTCGATCTTTGCGCTGTTCCTGGTCTATCCGCGCCGGCTTGTCCCGCTTTCCGTCATCATTCTCATCGTCTCGGTAACGGTCGTTGCCTGGGTCACCGATCTGCTTCGCATCGGCTTCGATACGCCCGCAATGCAACGCTATCTGCTCATTTCGTTGATGCTTGTCGGCAGCCTGATTGCGGCAAGCATTCAGTATGTGCGCGCGGCAGGGAATCCGCTGACGCGGACGGCACTCAAATGGTTTGGACTGGCGCTTGGCGTCGGCGTTGCCATGTTTATTCTTGCTCATGCCGCGCCGGTGCTGACGGGCCGCCCTGTCGAGATGCCACAGGCGATCGCATATGCGTTCGCACTGGTGATGAATGGCGGTCTTGCGGTGGCAGTCGTCCGCTACAGGCTGTTCGAACTGGACGCCTGGGCCTTCCGTATTCTCTTCTATACCGGCGGGATGCTTTTGCTGGTGGCAATCGATGCAACACTGATCGCAATCCTGCATCTCCACCAGGCGTCATCCTTCGGCATCGCCCTCCTCGCCGTCGGCTTCATTTATCTGCCTTTGCGGGGAAAGCTCTGGGACCGCTTCGTCACACGCAAATGCCTGGAAGAGCACGAGCTGTTCCAAGCCGTGATCAACGTATCATTCGCCACTTCAGCGCCGGAGCGGTCAGAACGATGGCGCGAATTGCTGCAACGATTGTTTCACCCGCTGGCGATCGAGCATTCAGACCGGACCGTCGACGCCGCTCAGATCAGACATGAGGGACTGGAGATGCTGCTTCCGGCTGCCGCCGACAGCCCTGCCCTGGTGATACGCTATCCGTGGCGTGGCCAGCGTCTTTTCGGAGCGACACATCAGAAGCTGGCAAGCGAACTGGTCCGGATGATGCGTTATGTCGAGGACAGCCGGAACGCCTACGTACGCGGCAGCCTTGAGGAGCGCCGACGCATAGCGCGCGATCTGCACGACGATGTCGGCGCTCGCCTGCTCTCCGGGCTATACAAGACCGATCTCAGCGATACCCAGCGCGTGCTCCGTGACGCAATCGCCGATATTCGGACCATCGTCAGCGGACTATCCACCGATCAGCCCTTGCTGGGGCAGATGATCGCCGCATTGCGTCACGAGTCTAGCGAACGCCTGACTGCCGCCGGGCTCGAAATGACATGGCCAATTGCCGAAGTCGACGACGCTCCGCTCCCGCTGAACTACCTGATGTACCGCTCCCTGACCTCCGCCCACCGTGAGATCATCAGCAACATCATCCGTCATGCAAATGCACGCAACGTCAGCATTCGTGTTCGTGAAGCGGAGGGATGGCTGAGCATGGTCATCATCGACGATGGCATCGGCATCAATCCGGCCTATACATCCGGCAGCCCGCAGGGAAACGGCATAAGCGGCTTGATCCTCCGCATAGGCGAGCTCCATGGAACGGTGTCGATCAGGCCACTGGCAAAGGGGACTTCCGTCGAAATCACCATGCCTTTCCGAGCGGACGCCGCTATTCCGCCGGCGAAGAACCCCAGACAGCATCGTGCGACACACCTTTCCCCCACGTTTGAGGGGTATTGAGTGCCATATCTTGCCCCTATTGTGACGGCGCGATGCCGTCCAATATCCCAACCCGCATCTTGAGCCGAAATGACGCTGTCTCCAGCAAAGCAGAATGCAGGCCGACGGGGCCTGATCATCGAGGATCAGGCCGACACGCGGGCCGGACTGGCCGAAATGCTGATGACAGCATTCGATGGCATCAGCATCACTGAGGTTTCAACCTTACGCGCTGCACGGGACTGGATTGCGGCGCACGCCGACGAGCTGGCCCAGGATACGGTCACACGGCATATAGCTTTGGTGGATATCGGTTTGCCCGACGGATCAGGGACCGACATCATTCGCCAACTCGCCAGAAGCCACCCGAACGTCACGCCGATTGTAACCACCATCTATGACGACGACCAGCATCTGTTCGAGGCGATCGCCGCAGGCGCTCAGGGGTATCTGCTGAAAGACCAACATCCCAACACGCTGATCCAATATCTGCATCGCATCGACCAGGGCGAGCCCCCCCTGTCACCGCCCATCGCGCGGCGAATTCTTCAGCATTTTTCAAATGCTCGATCTGCAGTCGCGCTGCCGCCTGAGGCGACAGATGAGACGCTGACTCCGCGCGAGTTAGACGTGCTGCGGCTGCTCGGACGCGGATTGACAGTCAGCGAAGCATCGCGCGTGCTCGGACTGACGCCGCACACCGTCGCAGGCTACGTGAAGAATATCTACCGCAAGCTCAACGTTTCGTCCCGCGCGGAAGCCGCCGTGGAGGCTGTTCGGCGCGGACTGGTTTAGGTCCAACTGCGGATCGGAACCTGAAATTCGGCACCTCGTTTAAACTCGGGGCGCGGCCGCAGTTGAATGATCAAATTGGCAACCTTTTGCAATCGCCTTACACCAATC
>JAEYVN010000170.1 GCA_023431725.1 Pseudomonadota bacterium | reverse complement strand
CACTTATGCCAACGACATCCCGGCCGGCTCCCGCATCGTCGAGGGTGAATGGTGGCCCGCAAATTATTCCGGCACACCGCTGCTCTCGATGGAAAAGCGCATCGCCGACGGCCTTGGCCTCAAGGTCGGCGACTCGCTGACCGTCAACGTGCTTGGCCGCAACATCAGCGCGAAGATCGCCAATCTGCGAGTCGTCGACTGGCAAAGCCTCGGCATCAATTTCGTGCTGGTCTATTCGCCCAATACGTTCCGCGGCGCCCCGCACACGCATATCGCTACGCTGACCTTCCCGAAGGATACCACGGCGCAGCAGGACGCCGTGATTTTGCGCGACGTGGCGACAGCGTTTCCGGGCGTCACCACGGTCCGGGTCAAGGACGCGCTCGAAGCCGTGGGTTCGGTCATCAACAACCTGGTGCTGGGCATTCGCGGCGCCAGCCTTATCACGCTGATCGCGGCGGCACTGGTGCTGGCTGGTGCGCTGGCTGCCAGTCATCGCAATCGTGTCTATGACGCCATCATCCTGAAGACGCTGGGCGCGACACGCGGCAAGCTGATCGCTGCCTACGGGCTTGAATATACCTTGCTGGGTCTTGCCACTGGCCTGTTCGGTGTGGCAGCGGGTTCGGTAGCAGCATGGCTGGTCGTCACGCGGGTCATGAACCTGTCTTTTGTGTGGCTGCCTATTCCGTCATTGCTGGCTGCGTGCTTAGCGCTTTCGGTCACCGTCATCTTCGGACTGGCCGGTACCTTTAGCGCTTTGGGGCAAAAGCCTGCGACGGTGCTCCGCAATCTCTAGCGCTGCTCCGGCTTTTGCGACATTCAGCCGCGTGGAGGGGCTGAAACTGCGACGATGGAGACACATTATTTAATCCCAAATCGGTGTAGCTTCGGCCAGCTTCGCCGGCAAGCGTAACGCGTCCAGCGCGACCTTCAGGCGGAAAATCTTAGGGCGACAAACAAATAAGGAGTTCGATGATGTCGGACTTTAATCGTAACGCGGCCACCTATGACAGGACCGCCGGACGCGCGACCCCAGCGATCGATCAGGGTCTGCGATCCTATATGCTGCATATCTATAACTACATGACCCTTGGCCTCGCCATCACCGGCCTGGCCGCGATGGGCATCTACATGCTGTCGATCACCGGCGACGCCGCCTCGGCCGCAAAGGTCCTGCGCAACGGCGCCGAGATTCCGGCAGCCATCCGCGGCGGCATGTTCCTCACGCCGCTCGGCTATGCGCTGTTCCTCAGCCCGCTGAAATGGGTTGTCATGCTGTCACCGCTCGCCCTGGTCTTCGTGATCAGCTTCGGCGTGGAACGCTTCCGCCCGGCAACGGCGCAACTGCTGTTCTGGGTTTTTGCCGCGCTGATGGGTATTTCGCTCTCATCGATCTTCATGGTGTTCACCCACACCTCGATCACGCGGGTCTTCTTCATCACGGCCGCTACCTTCGGCGCACTCAGCCTTTGGGGTTACACGACACAGCGCGATATCTCGGGCTGGGGCTCGTTCCTGTTCATGGGCCTGATCGGCATCATTCTGGGTTCGCTGGTCAATCTGATCTGGCCGAACGGCATGCTGCAGTTCGTGGTCTCGATCGTTGGTGTCTTGGTGTTCGCCGGCCTCACCGCCTACGACACCCAGCGGCTGAAGAACGAGTACGTTTACGGCCAGATGGAAGGCGAAGCGCAGGAGCGTTCGGCCATCATGGGCGCACTGTCGCTCTACCTGAACTTCATCAACCTGTTCACCCTGCTGCTGCAGCTCCTCGGCCAGCGCGAGGAATAATCCGGTCGATGCCGAAAGCGTGACAGGCCGCCTGCGCGCTCGGAAACGATTAAGATTGCTGAAATTTAACAGGCCCCGGACCCCTCCGGGGCCTGTTCCTTTAGCGGGAACCGCTGGAAACCTCCCTCACGGTCCATTACATTTGGCGTATCCCGGCTGCCGGACTCCGGCGGCCCGACCGGCCCGGCGGCATCCGGGCATTTGAGAGGGACTATCCATGTCGGATTTCGACCGGAATGTTGCAGCCGCCCGTGGCGGCTACGCGGACCGGGCCGTCGCCTACGATGCCGGCCTGCGCGCGCACATGATCCGCGTCTACAACTATATGGCCTCGGCCGTCGCTTTGACGGGCGTCGTGGCCTTCCTGACCTTCCAGATGGCGGTCGTGACGAACGACTCCGGCGCAATCACCGGCATGACGCCGCTCGGCCAGTTCCTGTTCGGCGGCATGTTCATGTGGGTCGTGATCCTGGCGCCGCTCGCGCTGGTGTTCTTCCTCAGCTTCCGCATCCAGACGCTGGACGCCGGAACGGCACGCGCGCTGTTCTTCGTTTACGCGGCACTGCTCGGCGTCTCGCTGGCGACCATCTTCATGGCCTATACCGCCACGTCGATCTCGCGTGTGTTCTTCATCTCGGCCGCCGCCTTCGGCGCGCTGAGCCTTTACGGCTACACGACGCAGCGTGACCTGTCGGGCATGGGCTCGTTCATGATCATGGGCCTGTTCGGCATCATCATCGCGAGCCTGGTCAACCTGTTCCTGAAGTCGAGCGGTCTCGACTGGGCGATTTCGGTGATCGGCGTTGTCGTATTTGCCGGCCTGACCGCCTGGGACACACAGAAGATCAAGGAGATGTACGACGGTAACGACGACAGCCAGTCGACCGGCCGCAAGGCGGTCATGGGTGCTTTGTCGCTCTATCTCGACTTCATCAACCTGTTCCTCATGCTGCTGCGTCTGGTGGGCGATCGCCGCTGACCCCGACGCCCGTCAGGACAATGATAAGGCAACGCCCCGGCTCACCACCGGGGCGTTTTCTTTTGTCTGTTTGAAACGCGACCCGGGGGAGACCCGCATGTTATCGCCGATCGTCATCCGACCGGCTGCGCCCAGCGACATCAAGGACATCACCGCCATCTACGGCCACGCGGTGGAACATGGCACGGCATCCTTCGAGATCGAACCACCCAGTCTCGCCGAGATGTCAACACGGCAGAAGCTCCTGCTGGATCGAGGCTTCCCATATCTCGTGGCTGACGCTGGCGGCACTGTAGCCGGCTTTGCCTACGCAGGGCCGTATCGTCCGCGGATTGCCTATCGCCACAGCGTCGAGGACAGCGTGTATGTGAACCCGCGCGTCCATCGCCGCGGCATCGGCAGGCTGCTCCTGACGGAACTGATTGCGAGTGCTGAAGAGCGCGGCTTTCGTCAGATGATCGCCGTCATCGGCGATTCCCGGCAGGCATCATCCATCGCGCTGCATCGAAACCTTGGGTTTTCGCCAGTCGGCACGCTCACCAATGTCGGTTTCAAGCACGGTCAATGGCTCGATACGGTGCTGATGCAACGCCCGCTTGGGAAAGGAGCGGATGCTCCGCCATAGAACGATCAGCCCGCGACAAGACTCGGTTTCTTGTCGAATACGCGCAAGACACGATCGAGTTCATGGCCGCGCCGCATGATCAGTCCTGTTGCGGAGATCACACTATAAGCGCCCTGGCGGCGGGCAAGCTTTGGATCCTTTTCGATCCGGTAGAGCGGCACTTCCGCGGCACGTCGAAACACAGAGAACACCGCCCGCTCCTTGGTAAAATCGATGGCATAGTCGCGCCATTCACCTTCCGCAACCTTGCGCCCATAGACATTCAGGATGCGGTCGAGTTCGCGGCGGTCGAATTTCACCTCACTGCTCTGTACGGGCGCTGTACTCGATACGCCCGTACGCTTCTGACTTGGTTCACTATCGCCCGGCGTCAAACTCATGAGCGCCTCCTTCCTGCTGACAGGTTCATGATTGCGCTTGCAGCTTCACATCGCAAGAGCCGACGCGCATGCCAAATCCGCGCAGCCTCAATGCATTTACACGACAGGACAGCGCAGGATCATACGGTCACGGCTTCGTGCAACCAAACACAATAAGGCCCAATTTCGGTCCTGCACTCGCCCCTAAGAACTGCAGGATATCGATCTTACGGCCCGATCCGGAAGAGCTTCGGATTCCTCAGCCCCCAGCCCCCCGGGGTTCAACGGATCGGGTCATTTCTACCGCGTACG
>JAEYVN010000166.1 GCA_023431725.1 Pseudomonadota bacterium | reverse complement strand
CGCTCGACATATTCGGTATAGCCGCCGCCGTATTTGTGGATGCCGTCGGGCGTGAGTTCGAGAACGCGATTGGACAGCGCCGCCAGAAAATGCCGATCATGCGATACGAACAGCATGGTGCCCTCGTATTGCGCGAGCGCGGCCACCAGCATTTCCTTCGTCGCCATGTCGAGATGGTTGGTCGGCTCGTCGAGCACGAGGAAGTTCGGCGGATCGTAGAGCATCTTCGCCATCACGAGACGCGCCTTCTCGCCGCCTGACAAGACGCGGCAGCGCTTCTCGACATCGTCGCCGGAAAAACCAAAGCAACCGGCCAGCGTCCGCAGCGAGCCCTGCCCGGCCTGCGGAAAGGAATGCTCGAGCTCCTCGAACACGGTGTTCTCGCCGTCGAGCAGATCCATCGCGTGCTGGGCGAAATAGCCCATCTTCACGCTGGCGCCGACCGTGACCGAACCCTGGTCCGGCTCCGTCGCATTGGTCACAAGCTTCAGCAGCGTCGACTTGCCGGCGCCGTTGATGCCCATGACACACCAGCGTTCCTTGCGGCTGATCATGAAATCCAGCCCCTCATAGATGCGCTTGCTGCCATAGCCCTTGTGCACGCCCTTGAGGCTGACGACGTCTTCGCCCGACCGTGGCGCCTGCGGAAAATCGAAGGCGATGTTCTGACGCCGCCGCGGCGGCTCGACACGCTCGATCTTGTCCAGCTTCTTCACGCGGCTTTGCACCTGCGCCGCATGCGAGGCGCGCGCCTTGAAGCGCTCGATGAATTTGATTTCCTTGGCCAGCATCGCCTGCTGACGCTCGAACTGGGCCTGCTGCTGCTTTTCGTTCTGCGCACGCTGCTGTTCGTAAAATGCGTAATCGCCTGAATAGGTCGTGAGCGAGCCGGCATCGATCTCGACGATCTTGTTGACGATGCGGTTCATGAATTCGCGGTCGTGCGATGTCATGAGCAGGGCGCCGTCATAGCCCTTCAGGAATTGCTCGAGCCAGATCAGGCTTTCGAGATCGAGATGGTTGCTCGGTTCGTCGAGCAGCATGACATCGGGCCGCATGAGCAGGATGCGGGCCAGCGCCACACGCATCTTCCAACCGCCCGAGAGTTTGCCGACATCGCCGTCCATCATCTCCTGGCTGAAGCCGAGGCCGGCCAACACTTCGCGTGCCCGCGCATCCAGCGCGTAGCCGTCCATCTCCTCGAAGCGCGCCTGCACCTCGCCGTAGCGCTCCAGGATCTGCTCCATCTCGTCGGCGCGATCCGGGTCGGTCATGGCGGTCTCGAGCTCCTTGAGCTCGGCGGCCACCTCGCTGACGGGGCCAGCGCCTTCCATCACTTCAGTGACGGAGCTGCGACCGCTCATCTCGCCGACATCCTGGCTGAAATAGCCGATGGTAATGCCGCGATCGGCCGAGACCTGACCTTCGTCGGGCTGTTCCCGTCCGGTGATCATCCGGAATAGCGTGGTCTTGCCGGCACCATTAGGGCCCACGAGGCCGATTTTCTCGCCCTTCTGGAGTGCTGCGGAGGCTTCGATGAAGAGAATCTGATGGCCGTTTTGCTTGCTGATATTGTCGAGACGGATCATGGGCACACGAGGCTGAAAAGGTCGCGGCCGACTTAAGCCATGTGGAGCGCCTGCGAAAGCGCTGATCTGCCGTTTGCGACTAAAAGGCAAAACTCTGCTGGGCTGCGGGCGGCGGCTGCATGTCGATGCCCTCGAGGGCCAGCATCCGGACCTTGGCCGACGAGCCTCCAGGCGCCGAAAAACCACCGATCTTACCGCCGGCCGCCAAAACCCTGTGGCAAGGGATGATCAGCGGCACCGGATTTTTCGCCATAGCCTGGCCGACGACGCGCGCGATTTCAGGTCCTGCACCGAGTTCCCTGGCCAAGGCGCCATAGGTCGTGGTTTGGCCCCATGTGACCTTACGCAACGCCTCGTAAGTGCGCCTGAAGAAGGCGGTCTGCCCATCAAGGTCCAACTAGACCGACGAGAAATCGACGGTCTCGCCGTCGAAATAACGCTTCACCGCCGTCAGCACCGCTGCGATCTGCGCAGGAGGTGTTCCCGGCGTGGCGCGCAATACGCTGCGTTGCATAAGGTGTTCGGCTGCATGCGCGGTCTGGGTTGGCAGCCTGAAACAGATGATGCCAACGGCGTTCCACGCGACGCCGCAAAAGCCGGCCGTGGTTTCAAAGACCGCGTAATGCTGGGCTGTCTCGGCCATGGGCATCTCCATCACCGGGAGAGATAGGCACATCGATCCGACAAACGACCCGATTTCTGCGTCAGAGGCAAGATCGGCACGGGAAAATGTCCGCGCTGCAGCACTTATCGATGCCCGAAATGAAAAAATGGCCGGGCATTGTCCCGGCCATTTTCATCGCTGGATTCTTGTAACTACGAGTCCGCGTTGCGTGCGCCCTCAAAACTCTTCCCAGTCGCTGTCGATGGCCACCGCAGCAGCGGCACCGCCGCGAGAAACTACAGCGCTTTTCATCGGCTGCCGGACCGGTGCCGACGGCTTGGCTGCTACCGGAGCATTCGGCCTGATCCGGACGGGCGGCGACTGAATGGGCGCAGCCAAGGCGGCCTCCCGATCGTCGCCGACCTTGAAGAAGCCCATGCGCTCACGCATCGCGGTCTGCTGTTCTTCCAGCGTCTTGGCCGTCGCGGCATTCTGCTCGACCAGCGCCGAATTCTGCTGCGT
>JAEYVN010000131.1 GCA_023431725.1 Pseudomonadota bacterium | reverse complement strand
AGCAGCGGCGCAAACGCGCGGATGGTGGAGAAGGGACCGCGGACATTGGTTGTCAGGATTTTGTCGAAGGTGTCGTCGTCCAGACCATTCAGATCGGCGTGAGGCACGGCACTGGTCACACCCGCAGAATTGACGAGCACGTCGGCGCGGCCGAATTCCTTTCGAACTGCGTCGGCAGCGGCATTGATTGAGGCGCTGTCTTCCATTGGAATATGGAGGACAATATGCCCCGAACCGGCGAGTTCTGCCGCGAGTCTCTCGGCCTTGTCGCGGGACGCGTGATAGCCGATCACCACCTTTGCGCCGCCGGCAGCCAGCCTGCGGGCCGTCGCGGCGCCGATGCCGCCACTGCCGCCTGTCACAATGGCAACGCGGCCTTCGAGTTTATATTCGCCCTGTCCTCCAGCGCGGATCTGTCCCACTGCGTTGCCTCCAGCATCGCTCAAAGCTCGATCTTCGCGCCGCATTTCAATCGGCGCGATTGCTTTTCGTCTCACTCTAACCGCTGGCAGCCATTCGAACTGTCCCAAGAGAAGGTGACAGGGGCTCGGCCAAGTGTCTCCGTCAGGTTGGTGCGCCGACCACCCGGCCGCTGCAACGGCCGAATCCGATCGTGACAAATCCGTTGCGTCGGCAACGCGCTTTCATCGTGACCTCGTCGCCATCGTCGAGGAAGGTGCGGGTCGAGCCATCCGGCAGTGTGAGTGGTTCCCCACCGCCGCGCGTGATTTCGAGCAGGCTGCCAAGGCTGTCCGGCGTCTCACCGGAAACGGTGCCGGTGCCGTAGAGGTCGCCGGCCTCGATGTTACAGCCATTGCTGGTCTGGTGGGTCACCATTTGGGCCGGCGTCCAATACAGCTTGGCGGCAGACGCTGCGCTCAGGCGAATGGGTGACTGCCCGTTTACGGCCATCCTGTCACTACGAAACCAGGTCTCGACTTCGATATCGACTGCGCCATGCTTTTGATCGTGCGCATCGAACAGATAGGGCATCGGTTTCGGATCGCCCACAGCACGATCGAAGGCGGCTGCGTGGAACGGCCGAAGGGCATCGGCGGTGACGATCCACGACGAGATGCTGGTTGCAAAGCTTTTGCCGAGGAATGGTCCGAGCGGTTGATACTCCCAGGCCTGAATGTCCCGCGCCGACCAGTCGTTCAAGATGCAGAAGCCGAAGATATGCTGCCAGGCATCCGTGATGGTGACTGGGCTGCCAATCTGTGTGCTGTTGCCGAGAAAGATGCCGATTTCCATCTCGTAATCGAGCCGCTGGCTTGGGCCGAAATCCGGCATATCCTTGTCGGCGGCCTTGCGCTGTCCGTTGGGACGACGGATTTCGCCGCCGCCGATACGGATCGTGGAAGCGCGGCCGTTATAGCCGATCGGAATATGCTTATAGTTGGGGAGGAGTGGCGCGGTCGGCCGAAACAGGCTACCTGCATTCGTCGCGTGCTGGATGGATGCGTAGAAGTCGACGAAGCCGCCGGGCCTCACCGGCAGCAGCATCTCGGCCTGGGCGATCGGCACGAGATGAGGTTCGCAAATGCTCCGTGATGCTGACCCGCTTTCGAGCATCCTGCCGAGCGCTTTTCGCAGAGCTGTCCAGACAGTCGGTGATTGCGCCATCAGGGGACGAAGCGAATCGGCCTGCAGAAGATCGCACGCATTGTCGATCTGTCCGTCGAACTGCGACGCAATCGCCCCGAGGTCGAGGATGACGTCGCCGATGGCTACGCCAATTCGCGCATTGCCCTGGCCATTCGTCCTGAAGACGCCGAACGGCAGATTCTGGATGGGGAAATCGCAATCAGGCTTGTTGGCAGATTCGACCCAGCTTTTCCGGGCCGGATCATGCGTCTCGTCAAGCTGGATGGTGGTCACAAGAACTCCGTTGATCAGCAAAGGCCCGGGCAGCAGGCTGAGGTCAGCTGTCGTGCGAAAGATGGCGGGCACCCTCGCATGCAACCTGCGGCCTCTCTGTCACATGGTGACGGGACAGGAGGCAAGGCCGATGTGGTTCAAGCCATGAGGCGGCGCATCAATTCATTCTGGGATGAGATCGACAGACGTGAATAGGCGCGCTTGCGATAGGTGAGCACGGTGTTGAGGCCGATGCCGAGCCGGAGTGCGATGCCTTCGGACGTAAGGCCCAGCGCCACCAGTGCGCAAACCTGGCGCTCGCGTGCCGTCAGGGCCGGTTCGATGCGCGCGAGCCTCTGGAGGAACGACGCCTCGGTATCCGCGCTGTCCTTTGATGCGCTATCCTCGTCGTGTCGCCACACCATGGCCATGAGCAGGTTGGTGATGCCCATCACCCGTCCGACCTCGTCCTGCGAGAAGTCATGGCCGTTCCGACGATAGAAATTGATTCGCATCGTCTTGCCGTCGCGTACATTCGCGATCGACAGACGATGGTTGAGATTGACCGAAGAATAGCAATCGTCGCGATAGTCCGTGTGTTCGACATCGGCGGCGTCGATATCGACGACAACCGCCTCTCTTTCTGCGGCCGCCAGCATATCGCGATGGGCAAATATTCTTTGTACCGGATCGCAGATCCAGTGGTGGCGGACGTAACGTTCGGCCACGGCGCGCGCGATCGGGCGGGCGCCAATGTTCTCGGCCAATACGGTGCGGGTTCCGCTGGTCGCCGTATCACAGAACACGGTCACATGATCGGCCCGGATCATATCATGAGCGAATGAAAAGAGGCCGCCCGGGAAATTCGGACGGCCGACAAATGCAATCAGATCGGTCAGTGCCCGGTTATTGGCGCCCTGCATCGGTTTGGCAAGAGGTGCGGTGTGGACCTGCAAGTCGTTTCCTCCGGATGATTTTCTTTAGGCCCCGAGCTGTTGGTCGGCTCTTTCAGTCCCGCAAAAAAGGAGGCGGCTCTTGCTGAGCAAACTCTTTCAGAAAGCTCTTTTCGGCTCTTGGCTCGCCCGATTGATCCGGCCCGACGGATCGTGTCTCGGATACTAATTGAGGGACCGAGAGGCTGTCACGGCTTTTGATCGCGGTTCGGAGTCGCGTCGGATCGGGTAACAAGCGGAAGCCGTGCGCCTGCGGGGATACGTGATGGTGAACGAGTACGGGGCCAGCCCAGTCGTTATGCAGCGCCTGACACGCGAGGTCGCATCAGGCGTTGCATCCAAGTCTTCGGTAACCCGCGTGAAGTGCCTTATTTGGACGCTTTCGCCGCGTTGATAACGGCGGTAGCGGCCCATGCCTCTGGCGTGACGCGATCCGTCTTGGCCTTGCTGTTTACCGTGTTCGCGATGCTCGGCGGGATTGCAACGTCGAGGATGATCTCCTCAGCATTCTCGAATGCGTAAGCCGCACGCGCAGCCTGTGCCGCAAAGCTGCGAATGTTCGCTGCCTTCTGATCGTCGCTCAACGCGGTGTCGGCGGCAAGCATCGGGCAGTAGGAGGAAACAAGGCTGTCGATGATGGCCGACGGCGTCACGCCGCGATCCCGCATCGTGGCAACGATGCGGCGGAGCATTGCGGCGCGATCAACGGGATTGTCGACGCCAACAAGCGGAGCAAGTTCGCCCTTCTGGACGACGGCGGTTGCGGGTGTGCTGCTTGGGCACACCAAAGGTTTGGCGATGACGGCACTCTGTCCGCCGATGACAAGTAGCGTCGATAAAAATAAGGCGTGCCTCATGCTATCCTCCTGAGCGAACGAGTGTCTGCCTGTGTGTCTATACTTTCCTGAGAAAATGAAAACGTCGTCGGCAGTCCGATTGATCTCAAGATTACTGCATTCCAAAGATTCGGGTTGCGCCCCAAATGGCAATGACAACGGCCGCGCAAAGGAGGGCGACGAACCCGGTACGACTGAACGTGGCCGCCCCGATGCCGACGACGGCAACCAAGGCGAGAAGGTCGATGGCTTTCATGTAATCGTTGATGAACTGCATATTATGCTCCATTGATTTTGCAGTTAGGGCGTGTGGCCCAAGGCGAGGCGCTCCCGGCATTTAGTCTTTCGGCGTCAATGAACGCAACCGAGCCGATGCATGAAGAGCGCCGCGTCGAGAAGGTCTTGCAGTATGAGTGACCTCCGCATCAACGCGACGCGTTAATCGCGACCGAAGAGACGAAGACGATGGGTCTCGATTGAGGCTTTTACGGTCTGGGTCCGTTTCTCTGCCAAGCGCGCCGGTGGTCTTTTCAAATTGCCGCTAGATTGAAGCCGGTGGATTAACCTAGTCCTAGCCGGGCGTCTCGTTTTCACGCTCGAGAGCGGGGTTGCCTTCCGCCTCGTCACGGAGCATCGCGGCGCGCGTCAGCAGCATCAGCGTCACCGGCGTTGTCAGGGTGACGAAGACCGCAATCAGGATTTCATGCAGCGCAAATCGAGTTTGAGTGATCGAGAAAAACAGCATCGACGCGATCAGGATGGAGCCTGTGCCCAGAGTGCTGCCGAGCGTGGGGGCATGGACCCGCGCGTAAAATGAACTGAGACGAATGAGGCCGAGCGACCCGATCAGAGTGAGGCCGGCACCGATCAGCACCAAAGCGGCTACGACAAGCGCAGCCCAATCCGGAAGATGAGCCGAATCAATCATTCGATCACCTCGCCACGCATGAGGAATTTGGCCAGCGCGACAGTGCCTGCGAAGCCCAGCAGCGCAATGATAAGCGCTACTTCAAAATACAGGCCCGTGCCGGACCGGATGCCGAACAGCAAGAGCAGCAACATCGCATTGACGTAGAAAGTATCCAGCCC
>JAEYVN010000001.1 GCA_023431725.1 Pseudomonadota bacterium | reverse complement strand
TGTTTCAGGCGGAGATTCGCTTCAGGCGGATGGCCTGCCGGACCAGCACGGCCACGCTTTCCGCCTGCATCTTTTCCATGATCTGCGCCCGGTAGCTTTCCACCGTGCGGCTGCTCAGGTCGAGCTTGGCGGCGATGGCCTGACTGGTGAAGCCGCCAGCGACCAGATCGAAAATCTCGGCCTGGCGCGGGGTGAGCCGGTTGAAGCGCTCGCTCAGGTCGTCGTGGGTCAGCCGGGCGTCCTGCTCGGCAAACACGCGGGACAACGCGCGGTTGATGGCGGCGACCAATTTGGCGTCGTCCAGCGGCTTCTCGATGAAATCCTCGGCCCCCGCTTTGATGCCGGCAACCGCCATCGGCACATCGGCATGGCCGGAAATCAGCACGATCGGCATGTTCAGCCCGCGCTGCACCATTTCGCCGACCAGCGTAATGCCATCCATGCCGGGCATGCGAACGTCGGCCACCACGCACCCCGGCCGCCCGGGACTGACCTGTTTGAGGAAGCTTTCGGCGGAAGCGAACGTCTCGACCACAAAGCCGAAGACATTCAGCATTTCGCCGATGGCATGACGGACCGATTCCTGGTCGTCGATCACGAATATGGTGGGGGCGCTTGTCGCCATTTTTGCTCTCTTGCGGAGTGTTATTGCCGGTCGCGCGCAACTTCAAGCGGCAGCGAAAAGCGAAACTCGGTCCGGCCCGGCTCGCCCGAATGCAGCCAGATCCGGCCGCCATGCGATTCGACGATGGTCTGGCTGATCGACAGGCCGAGCCCCAACCCTTCATGCTTGGAGGTCGTCAGGGGCTCGAACAGGCTTCTCGCGAGGTCGGGCTTGATGCCGGGGCCATTGTCCCGAATGGATATCTCGATCTGGCTGGGCGACGAAATTTGCCGTGCCGCGAGGAGAATTTGTCCGTCCTTGCGGCCGGTTTCGGTAAGGGCTTCCATCGCATTCCTGAGCAGATTGAGCACGACCTGTTGAAGCTGGATTCGGTCACCGTGAGCCAGCGGCACATTCTCGGACGGCTGAATGACAAGATCGATTCCGCGTGTGGTCGCATCCGGGCGGGCCAGCGCCACGCTGTCATCCAGCATTTCGGCGACATCGAAGGTGCTGACATGCGGCCGGCCGCGGCGCAGGAATTCGCGCATGCGTTTCATGACGCTGCTGGCGTGGTCGATCTGCGTGATGACGTTGCCGAGATTGGCGTTGGCGCGCGGCAGGTCGGGAGCGCTGCCTTCGAGCAGGTGCTGGGCCGAACGGGCGAGCGCGCGGGCCGCCGTCATCGGCTGATTGATCTCATGTGCCAAGGCGGCTGCCATGCCGCTGACCAGGCTGAACCGTGCGGCCTGGGTGGCTTCGGCTTCTTTCTCGCGCAATCGCTGTTCGGCGATCTGCATGCGCTGCGCGGCGTTCTGACGTTCACTGACGACGGCGCCGACGACAAGACCCGTCGCGGTCAGCACCAGCATCAGGGTCTGCATCTCGGTAAAAGCCTTCGCGTCGTAACCGAAATAATGCATCAGCCCGACCAGTGCGAATTGCGTCACCGCCAGCGCGATACAAGCGCCGTCGAAACCATCGCGCACCGCCGCCAGCACGACGGGGACAAACAGAAGGTAGAAATATCTCAGGCCGCTGCCGCCGTCGGCCAGGATGATCCAGAGCGCGATGCAGACAACGGCGATGAAGAGAAAGATCTCGATCGCCAGCGGGCGCGAATAGCCGGACAGCGATGCGCGGCCTTGCGACAGCATGACCAGCCGCAGGATCAATGGCGTGACGACGGCGATGCCGATGATGTCGCCGACCAGCAACGGCGTTGCAGCGGTGAGCACATTGTCGAGCGCGATCCGGTCATCGATCAGCAGCAGGAGCGCGACCAGAGCCGATGTAATGAGCGCCGCGGCGACGGTGACGGCGAACAGCACGAACAGATCGCGCAGGTGATACAATCCTGCATCCAGTCGCAGGACGCGGCGGGTCGCGACGGCGGCGAGGCTGTAGACCATCGCGATGATGCCGGCGATGGCGATGATGAGCGGCCACTGCAGCGTCGAGCCGACAACCAGCAATTCGGCGATGATGACACCGGCAAACAGGACGACGCCATAGCCCGGCCCCGACAGCAGCATGAAGGCAAAGACGACGCCAAGGCCGGGATTCCACGGCGTGATCGGCACGCTCATGAATTCGTGCAGCGCACTCAGCCATTCCAGCGCAACGAACAGGACGATCAGCGCGATACTCACCGCGCCGCGGACCAGCCAGGACGGAGATTGCGTGATGGCGGTCACGCTTTCGCTCAGGGTGCGACCCGGCTCGGTCATGGAAAGCAATGTCCTCGTTTGTCCCTTTTCTTCCAAATCCCCGCCGGAAGCACAATGCCGGGACCTTCTCTTCACCCTCCCCTGGAGGGGGAGGGTCGCTGAGAGCGAAGCGAGCAGCGGGGTGGGGTGACATTCTTTCAAAGCTCACCCCACCCCGGCTCGTATCTCACTTGCGTTCGACACGCGCCGACCCTCCCCCTCCAGGGGAGGGTGAAGGAAGAAGCCGATCCAGATTTTCA
>JAEYVN010000220.1 GCA_023431725.1 Pseudomonadota bacterium | reverse complement strand
GACGATTAAGGCGAAGGCCAACGCGATAGCGAAGTTTCGGGACACTTACCCGATCATTGTCGGCACCCCACTGTAGGATGCGCGCACCGCGATCTTCGCATCTCTGATAGTCTCTGGACGCGGCCTTCGGCTAAGGGCATCAAGGGAAAGCCTCGTCCATAGGACCGCGCAACGCGGTTGCTGTTCGTCGGTTAATCACCGAGCTTCGGACGCGATACAAGCGGTTCTGGCATCAGACGGCCGAGAGTCACTGCCGAAGGTCTGCGGTCACGAAATTCTGGATCGTTGTCAGAACGGGCGTGTGCGGGAACGCTTCAAGTGACGAGCAGGTCGCGGAGCGCTTCGATAACGTCGTTGCCTTCAGACTACGATCTAGCGCCCAGCTTCTCTCCGGCGCGCCATTTGCGTGCAACTGCGAACCCCAAGCCCCATTTTGGGGAGTTCGCGACAACTTGTCCTAGGATCGCTTTATCGCCAATGATCCGAATGGTGTGATCGTCGACCTCGATTCAATCTACGTCCAAGAGGCTGGTTCTCAGTAGTTGACGCTTTAGTGAGCTGTCGCACGCCTCTGTGTGTTTATGCAGCGCAGCCTGTTTTAGGTAAGTATTCTTTCCTCAACTTGCTCGATCTGCTTGCTTGGCCACCCAGCATATGGTGTTGGCGACCTCGGACATTCGATAAGCGTCTGAATTCACCTGCTAGTGCTTATTGGCAACTTCTGGGATCCCGAAGCGTCATTCCGACTGCTCGCCCGTATGGGGCTATCTTCGTCTTTGAAGCGCGGGGAGCGTTGTTGTTATCACAAGAAGTATTGCCGAGGTCCCACCGTGAGCACTCATCCGCAGCAAGTCGACTTGGTCTTCAGGCCGCTTTTTTGGGGGGCCGGCATTGCTGCAAAGCAGCAATAATATTCTTTGCCTGTTGACGAGGTTAAGCTTGACTGAGTGAGTGATCGCTCACTAGGCTGAAGTGTCGTTTGAGAGGGGGTTGTCTCGATGAAGTTCACGACACGGATCACCGGCCTACTGCTGGCTTCAATTGCGCTAGCGCCAATATCCACCGCTGACGCGGTTGAGCTCCGCGCCTTATCTGGCTGGGACCAAACATATCCTGCAAGGCCGTACATCCTCGATCAATATGCCAAGAACGTCGAAGTTGCTTCCAAAGGTGACATCAAGTTCATCATCAGCGGCCCAGAAACCGTGCCGGCATTGGAGCAGCTCGAGCCGACGTCATCAGGTGTTTTTCAGGTATTGCTGACGAATGGCGGATATCATTTCGGGACGACACCCTTCCTGATCCCGGTGGAAGGTTTCAAGGGCGATATTGCCAAGTGGCGAGAAGCCAAGGTCAATGACGTTGTCGACCAGCATTATCGCAAGCATAATCTGAAGCTGCTCGCGCTTCCGCGCACTCCGGACGGGGCTTTTCAGCTCATTCTGCGTGCGCCCGTATCCAAGGAGGGCGACCTCGCCGGCCGGAAAATTCGCGGCACGCAGAACTATGCTGGAATGATTAACATGCTCGGCGCCTCGCCAGTCGTCATGCCCGGGCCTGAAATCTATCCGGCTCTGGAAAGGGGCGTGATCGACGGTGCGGGTTGGCCCGTGATCGGCATTCTTGCAAATCGCTGGAACGAGCCTGCGAAGTATCTGCTGCGGCCGAGCTTCGGCGTTGCAGTTTATCCGCTCTTCATGAACCTCGATGCCTGGAACAAGCTCAAGCCCGAGCAGCAGAAGGTGATGCTCGAAGAGGGCCGCAAGATCGAGGAATCGTTCTTCGCCAATTGGGCGCGGCTTGTAGATGACGAGCAGGCAAAGCTCCTCGCCGCAGGATCCATCATCACCGAAATGGGTCCCCAGCAGCGTAAGAAGATGGGCGCCTCATGGTCGGAGGCTCTTTGGAAGGCTGCCAAGAGCCAGAAAAATGCCGCCGACGTCGAAGCTTTGCATACGTTCGCAAAGAAGAGCGGCCTTTCCGACTAACATCTGAATTCAAAATGCGGCAGCCGGACGGGAAGGTCCGGCTGCCGCGCTCGTCTAGGGAGTGCGAATGGTGAGTACCCAAGTCTTGACCAGACCCGCCGGCATTTCCATCCTCTGCGCGATTCATGATCGGCTCACGGCTGCCGGGTTCGCGCTGGCGGGTGTGGCGCTTGGCGCCATGGCAGTTGCCTATTGCTACGAGGTGGCAGCTCGATATTTTTTTGGTACTCCGACCGTATGGGCCAGTCCTCTGGTGTCGTACGTCCTGTGCGCGATGATCTTTCTTGCGCTCCCGGAACTGACGCGCCGATCGCTGCATATCGTGATCAACCTGCTGGACGGCCACTTGAGCGAGACGATTCTGCGCAACCTGGACCGGCTCGTGAAGGTGCTTGCCATCGTTGCATGTCTTGCCGTCGCTTGGATCGGACTGGTCGCTGCGATCAAGGAATACAACATGGGCATTTATACCAACGCCTATGTGGCGATCCCCAAATGGTGGCTCACCGCGCTCGTCCCTTAAGGAATGGCGGGGTCCGCCTTTTACTTTCTGCGTCAGCTCTTTGGTGAAGAGATGCCGACCGAGGAGTTGATGTCGTGACCTGGACCGTTGCACTTTCCGGCGGGATCAGCCTGCTGGTTGCGTTGTTTGTTATCAGGACGCCGATTTTCGTTGCGTTTCTGGTCCTGAACCTCGTCGGCATTCTGATTTATTTTGGGCCATCAGGCTTCGGTCTGTTCGTCAACAGTATCTACGCGACGGCGACCAACACGGCGCTGGCCGCCGTTCCCCTGTTCATCATCATGGGCGAAATTCTGTTTCGATCGGGGGCGATGGAATCGCTTTTCGAGGCGCTCGACAGGCTGATCGGGAGGATCCGCGGGCGACAATTCATCCTCTGCATCATTCTGTCGGCGATCCTCGGCGCGCTCTCGGGCGCTGCGATGGCCGTAGCCGGCCTGCTTGGGCGTTCTCTGTATCCAACGATGATCAAGCGCGGTTACGACCGCAGGCTCTCGCTCGGCTCGATCCTTGGCGGTGCTTCGCTTGACCCAATCATCCCGCCCAGCGTTCTGGCGATCATCATCGCCGCACTGGCGGGGGTCTCAACCGGCAAGCTGCTGGTTGCCGGCATCGGTCCGGGAATCCTGCTCACAGGCATGTTCCTCGTTTATGTGATGATCAGGGTCTGGCTGAAGCCGGAGCTTGCGCCTGATCTGGTCGATGATGCGCCCGACGCGAAGTCCGGTGGCGTGCTTTATGCGATGTGGAAGCTGGTTCCGCCTTGCTCTATTTTTGCTTTGGTGATGGGCCTCATCATCTGTGGAATTGCGACGCCGACGGAAGCGGCTGCTCTTGGCGTGCTTGGAGCCGTTCTGCTGTCCGTCTATTACGGAACATTCAAGCCATCCATGCTGTCTGAGTCCGTGTTCGCCGCGGTGAAGATTTCGACGATCCTGCTGCTCGTAATGTGTTCGGCGGTTATGTTCAGCCAGTTGCTGACCTTTGCCGGAGCACCGCAGGCGCTCGGGAAGCTGGTCGCCGAGTCAAATCTGGCGCTGCCGATCATGATCTTCATCATGCTGGCCCTACCGTTCTTCCTGTTCATGTTCCTGGATCAGATGGCGATCATGCTGGTGCTGATCCCGATCTATAAGCCGGTGCTGGCGATCTACGGTGTGGACAACATCTGGTTCTGGACGATGTTCCTCGTGGTCGCCACGGTCGGCGGCATTTCGCCTCCGTTCGGCTACACGCTGTTCGCAATGAAGAGCGCGGTGCCTAACGTCCCGATCGGTGAATTGTACAAAGCCGCGTGGCCGTTCGTGTGGCTCATCTGTCTTGGCATCGTATTCATGGTGGCCTTCCCGTCGATTGTGACGTATTTGCCGAGTCTTATGCCCTAGAGAGGCACAAAATCCTCAAGGGGAACGAGCCCCGCGAGGTGCAGAAAGAAGTTTGCTGGAGTCCGCTGATGACGTTCAATGCCATACCCGAACCCTTCCGATTTCCCGGATACAGCGACGAGCTGGAGCAAAAGCTTGCTCGCGCGCCGAGAGGGGAGATTCGAGCGATTCAGAGCGAGCGGCTTAAGCACATCGTGCGTTATGCTGCCGAGAATATTCCGTTTTACCAGGAGCTCTGGTCCGCGCATGGCGTTGACGTCAACGAGATCAATTCGATCGATGATCTCGCGAAATTGCCGACCTGGAATGTCGTGCATCAGAGAGAGAACATCGAAAAGCATGCCCCTTGGGGCAATTGCTATGCGCCCAATATCCGCGACGAAATCGCTGTGATGTTGAGCACGAGCGGCACGACGGGCACGCCGCGGCTGTTTCCGGTCGGCTACAATGACATCCCCGGAATGCGGGACATTATGGCGCGTTGTTATCATGCGCTAGGGCTCGGCTCGAAGGACCTGATCCAGGTCACGTTTACCTACGCTCCGATGGGGGCCGCCTGGGCGTTTACGTGGGCGGCACAAGGCGCTGGCATTGGACTGCTGCCGGCAAGCAGCGGCCGAACCACGGACAGCAATAAGCAGATCGATCTGATCCGCCGTGCCGGCGTGACTGCGCTGGCTGGAACGGCGAGCTTTCTGCTTCGTCTCGGTGAAGTTGCCCGTGAGAATGGGCACAATCCCGCGGAGTGGCCGGTGCACACACTGATTACGGCAGGTGAGCTCTCGTCGGCAGGCGTGCGTGCCAAGCTGGAAGAGATCTGGGGTGCGAAAGTCTACGATCTGTTCGGTTCTGTCGACACGCTGACCTGGTGTTCGCATGACTGCGAGGCCAGCCGGAATGTGCATGGCGCGATCGGCATGCACATCTGGGAGGATGCATGTGAAATCGAAGTGCTGGATCCGGACGGCAATCCCGTCGCTGACGGCGAATACGGGGAGATGTGCATCACCAGCTGGGTCTGGCGGAGTTCTCCCAAGATTCGCTTTCGATCCGGCGACCTCGTGGCGGTCACACGCGAGCCGTGCAGTTGTGGTCGCACCTTGGCGCGGATGCTGCCCGTCCGCGGCCGTGTGGACCACGTTATCCGAATGCGCGCGACGAACATCTACCCGATGGCGATCGAAAAGGCGGTGATGGACGCCTCCCCGGCGTCGGCGGAATGGATGGCGGAAGCCTGTCACGACGAGAAGGGCGAGCGGCTGCGGATCACCATTGAATGCGAGACCCCGTCGGATGAGAATTTCCGGGCTAAGGTTGAAAGTTCAATCCGTGAAAAGCTAAGCCTGAATGTGGTCGACGTCGTGCTCTGCCCTCCGAAGGCCACCGCGGAAATCACCGGATCCGGCCGGGAGCCGAAGGTGCGCCGCGTGTTTGATAACCGCCAAAAATGACTTAAGGAAACGAGCCCCGACGACTCTGTGCTATACTTGAACGGTTTAGGAAGGTCGTCGTTCTGTCGTTGATGACAGAGCGCACGATTGCCTGAAATTGGGGAGAGTTGTCTTTGTCAAGTTCGGTGGCTGATCTCAAACTCAGAGACGCGCGGATCGAAACGATTACGGACACGCCCGAGAAAGTTGTGTCCGTTTTTCGCGCTCTGCAACCTATCGGAGGGCCCGGACGCGCCGTTGACGCCGACGCCGTGTTTGCATTAGCGCGGGCCGCAAACGAGCGCGGGTTCGCCCGAAGTCTTACGAAAAATGCGACAGATCGGCAGTTAACGGAGTCCTCGATCAACGTCTTTCAAAGCCGGCCCGAACTGGTCGTGGTGGCTGAGGCCAAACCGGTTTTCGTCCGGCCGACGAGTGCGACCTGGCGAGCACGGATCTTCGTCGGCGACGAACTCTCGTTCGATACGCGCAATCTTGTTGCCGAAGTGACCGAGACTCAGGTGCTGTTTGCGAATGGTATCGAGCAGGAATCGTCTGCGCGCGCCGAGACGGCGCCCGAACCGGTGCCCGCGCGCCGCCAGGCCAACGATGGTTCGCGCGCGCTTCTGCAGGAGCGGCTTGATCAGATCGCCGAGGGCGCGCTCGACGTTATTTCCAAGAAGGGCTTCGGGAGCGCGAGCATTCGGGAAATTGCGGCAGCCGCGGGCATGCCCATCCCGACGATGTATCTCTATATCAAACGCAAGGAAGATCTGCTCTTCCTCCTGTCAAATCGCTATCTGAGCGAACTAACCCAGGAATTCGAACTGGCGTTTCGCAAGCCAGGGCCGGCAAAGCCGCTTCTGCAAAAGGCAATCAAGAGCTATCTCGATTATTGTGCCACCCATCGCAAGCTCATCAACGTCGTCTACCGCGATGCAAAGTGGCTTCCTCCCGATGATCGTCAGAAGATTTTCGATCTCGACAAAGCCTTTGTCACGGCGTGGGAAGGCATCCTCACCAAGGGGAACGAGAGCGGCGAGTTCCGGATCGACAACATTCCTTTGACCGCAAACTACATCTATTTCCTCTGCACGAGTTGGGCCATCCGGCACTGGACGCTGGCGCAGTACGGTGAAAACGAAGTGAGGAAATCGATGTTGGATTTCATCATGCGCGCCATCAGTCGCGATGCACCCAGCCGCGCCAAATCAACTCGGAGCACGAAGCCTAAGTGACTTTTTCGAAGGGGACGGACACTCTCGCATTGCCCGGACTTCGGGTTTTGTCGGTCGTCAAAGATCTGGCGCTGGCTGCAAAATTCCTGACAGACGCATTGCAGGTGCCGGTTGTTCAGAGCTTCCGGGATGGCTCGGTACACGGCGATCTCTATGCCTTCGGCGCTGGCGAATTGCTGCTGGTACAGCCGATGAGCGAGGAAGGCCCGGTTGCGTCATTCCTGACCGCAAATGGGCCCGGTGTTATGGCCTTCGGTACCGCTGACGACGTTGCGCGGGAAAAAGGTCATCCGCTTGCCGGCGACGGCGCTCTCAACGCGTTCCGCCTGCTATCGGTGCCTGATGTCGGAATAAGCCTGTTCTCCGGGCCGCATATGCGCTCTGTTTCGAGCGACCGGCGCTCGCCGGTTTCGATCGATCACGTTGCCTATGTCGTGGAGGATCTCGATAAAGCCAGCGTAAGCATCGGCTCGATCCTTGGGGTTGCGGAGTCCGATGCGATCGGCCGGTGGTCATTTCCTTCATTCGAGATTGTCGATGCCGTTCTGCTCTTTGACGGCTCATATGTCGAACTGAATCGTCCGACATCTGCGGGCGGTCCGTTTGGGAGTGCCCTCGCGAAGCGCGGTCCTTCCTCGGTGTTTTTATGTCTGCGGGCCGACGACATGCGCGAAACCATCGCGCGCCTTGAACAGTTCGGCTTTGGAACGCCCGCCGGTCAAAAGATCTCTGGAATTGCGCCTGACGGAAGTCCCGGTGAGCTTGGGACCGTGCATGCCGTCTCCAGGAAAGCCACACAGGGCATGGCGATCATGTTGCTCGACGGCGATTGGCCCTGGCGTCTTCTGCGCTAACCACATCGAGTCTTTCGAAGGCGACTGGCCACTTCATCGGCAGGGCCGTGTGAAAGAACGCGCGCGCCGGCCGGCGCAAGTGTAGCGGCCTCGCCCGATCATCCTCGACATTGCCGTATCCCGGCATCGGTTGTCAGCGGTCAAAATTGATCCTTGACCCATGCGACCAACCGCGTAAACTTCATGAGTGAGCGATCACTCATGAACAGCGAAAGGAAGACAATGCAGTTCGGAATCATGACGGAAGCCTGCATGGTGGGCGACATTTCCGAAATCGATAAGGTTCCGACGGTGGAGGACTTCCGTCTCCGTTATCAGGGCGTGATCGAGGAAGCTCTTCTTGCCGACCAGCTGGGCTACAGCGTCTTCGGCACGTCCGAGCAGCATTTCTATGCGCCGATGTGCACTGTTGCGTCGGGTGAACCGTTCCTCGCGGCCGTGGCGGCGCAGACCAAGAACATCAAGATCCGCACGTCGATCACGCTGCTGCCGTTCCATCAGCCGGTTCGCGTCGCAGAACAGATTGCAACGCTCGATCTCCTGTCCAACGGCCGCGTTGAATTTGGCTCCGGCAAGGGCAATTCGACCAAGACCGCCGGCGGCTTCGGTATCGACCTCAGCGAAACCGATGCGCGCTGGAAAGAGGCGATGGATATCGTCATCAGCGCCTGGGCCGACGACGAATTCTCCTATGACGGCAAGTTCTACAAGGTGCCGCCGCGTCGGCTGTGCCCGAAGATGATCCAGCGCCCGCATCCGCCGCTCTGGTATGCCGCGATCAGCCCGAGCTCGCATGAAAAGGCTGCGCGCATGGGCATGGGCGTCATGTCGCTGACAGCCGGCGTTGATCTTCGCCAACTCGAGAGGCGGGTGAAGATCTATCGCGAAGCGATCAAGAACCCGCAGCCTTACCGCGACCTCGTGCAGGACAAGTTCTCGGTTTATGTGCTGGCGCATTGCGCGGAAACGACCGAGCAGGCCCGCAAAGAGGCAGAGCCGCCGATGCTGGCCTATCTCAAGGGCGTGGTCGAACTCTACGAAAACACGATGAAGGCCGCCGGCAACCAGCTGGATTTCACCAAGACCCGCGAGACGGTGTCCAACTTCAAGCTGCTTGACGAGACCGACAACGTCATCGTCGGTGACCCGGAGACCATCATCAAGAAGATCAAGCGCTACGAGTCGCTCGGTGTTGACGAGATCTTCTTCCGCATGGAAGGGCTGCCGCACGACAAGGTGATGAAGTCGATCCGGCTGATCGGCGAGCACGTCATCCCGCACTTCAAGAAGAACTGAGCATTCAGAAGCAATCGGGAGTCTTCACAGATGCCGTTCACGCGTGTCTCGATGCTGGCCGGGAAGTCGAGCGAGTATAAGCAGGCGATCCTGGAAAACGTCTACCAGTCGCTGCACCAAACTTTCGCAGTGGCCGAGAACGACCGGTTCATGGTGGTGAATGAGTTCAGCAAGGACGATTTCACCTACCATCCAACCTATCTCGGGATGGACCGATCGGATGACGTCGTCGTCATCGAGATCACCTGCAACAACACGCGGACCATCGAACAAAAGAAGAAACTCTACCAGGACATCAACGAGCGGCTGGGCAAAAATCCGGGAATCCGGGCCGATGACATCGTCATCTGCATTGTCGAGGTCGCCAAAGAAAACTGGTCGATGGGGCGAGGCATAGCTTCCTTCGCCTGAACATGAAGCCGGAGCCTGCGGCTCCGGCTTCATTACGATCGGATGC
>JAEYVN010000458.1 GCA_023431725.1 Pseudomonadota bacterium | reverse complement strand
TGGTGGGATGCGATGGCGGCCGTTCATTCGTGCGTCGGCAACTCGGCATCCGCTATGAGGGTGAAGAGGCATTGCAGCAGGCCTATTTCGGCGGCCGCATGTTCGCGAGCCACGTCCGTCTGCCAACCTTTTATCGTGACGTTTTGGGTGACCGGCGCGCGTTCCAGCATTGGGCCGTCAATCCGCAAAGCCGGGCGACGATCATCGCGCTCGACGGGCGCGAGGAATTCCTGTTCTGGATGCGGCCGCATGACCTGACCGCGACGCCGGATATTGAGACGGTAAAAAGCGCGATGGCCCAATGCTGCGGCGTGGAAATACCTGTCGAGGTGATCGGCGCGCAGCCGTGGATGGCCGGCATTGCACTGGTTGCCGAGACATTTGCGGATGGGCGCGTTCTGCTCGCCGGCGACGCGGTGCATCTGTTCACCCCGACCGGCGGTTTCGGCATGAACACCGGCATGGACGACGCAGCCAACCTGTCCTGGAAGCTGGCGGCGATGGTGCAGGGATGGGGTGGCACCAATCTGCTGGAAAGTTACGAAGCCGAGCGGCTGCCGATTGCGATCCGCAACACCGGCGCAGCGCGCGAATTGGCCAAAAATATCGGCGATGTCACTGTATCTCCCGACATGGAAGACGATAGCGAGGCGGGCGCAAAGGCCCGTTCTGAGATCGGCAGTTACCTTTCGACATTCGGCGAGGAATTCGGTTCGATCGGTGTTCAACTTGGCGCGCGCTACGACGGCTCGACGATCGTTATCGGTGATGAGTCACCGCCTCCGGACGACTTCGCCAGTTACATTCCGTCGGCTGTACCGGGCGGGCGCGCGCCACATGCGTGGGTAGGCTCGGGGCGCGATGCGGGCGACTCCCTGTTCGACAAATTCGGTGTTGGCTTCACACTGGTTCGGCTGGGGACAAATGCACCGGATGCTGCGGATTTCGCAAACGCTGCGCAGACGGCAGGTGTGCCGCTCACCATTCTGGATGTGCCGGACAATGACATTCGCGATCTCTACGAACGCGATCTCGTGCTGATACGGCCCGATCAGCATGTCGCCTGGCGCGGCAATGCAGCAAATGATGCTGCTGCGGTGATGGCGACCGTAATCGGGAACACCTAAGCGTCCTTGCTCGGCGCGCATTCGCGCGCCAGAGCCCTTTTCCGGCCTTGTGCAACGCAGGGTCGCCGCATAACATTTTGCTCAATCAGAAAGACGTCCGGCCCGAATGTCTTCTGGGCCGAGGCTCTCGCAAAATGAAACGCTCGCTGACAAGCATCGGCGGGCACTAGGGAAGGGCTCACGGAAATGTCTTTGCAGCTTCGCGTCTGCCGTAGCATTGCGTTTGCGGCCATCGGTCTTCTGGCTTTCTCCGCGGTACAGTCTCACGCCTCCGACTATCCCAACCGAAATCCGCGCATCATCGTCCCATATCCGCCGGGTGGGGCGACCGACATCGTCGCGCGCCTGTTCGGCGACTGGATGTCGAAGCGGCTCGGTCAGCAATTCATCATCGAAAACCGCCCAGGCGGCGGCAACAACATCGGTACTGAAGCGGCGCTCAAATCGCCGGCCGACGGTTACACCTTCGTCCTCACCAATCCGGCCAACACCGTCAACGCATCGCTCTACAAGAAGCTCAATTTCAATTTCATTCGCGATACCGACCCGGTGGCCGGTTTCGTCCGTGTGCCCAACATCATGGAGGTGCATCCGTCGGTACCGGCCAAGTCGGTGGCGGAATTCATTTCTTACGTGAAGGCCAATCCCGGCAAGGTCAACATGGCCTCGTCGGGCAATGGCACGTCGATTCATCTGTCGGGCATGCTGTTCATGTCGATGACCGGCATCCAGATGACCCACGTGCCGTATCGCGGTTCGGCACCGGCATTGACGGATCTATTGGCCGGGCAGGTTCATGTCATGTTCGACAATCTGCCGCCGTCGATGCAGCACATCAAGGCTGGCACTTTGCGCCCGCTCGGTGTCACCACGGCACAGCGCTCACCTGAATTGCCTGACGTGCCGACTGTTGCCGAGACCGTGCCGGGTTATGAAGCCAGTGCATTTTTTGGCTTGAGCGTGCCGAAGGGCACGCCGCGCGCGATCATCGACCTGATTAACAAGGAAGTGAATCTCGCGCTGAAGGATGCGGACGTGCTGTCGAAGCTCAAGGCGCTTGGCGGCATCCCGATTCCGGGTACGCCGGAAGACTTCGGAAAAATCGTGGCGTCCGAGACCAGCAAATGGGAAAAGGTGGTCAGGGAAGCCAACCTGTCTGTCGAATGACCTTGACCCAAGCAATGTATGTCGGGCGCGAATGACTGAACGTAAACGGCCCGAGCAACTCCGCAGCCATCGATGGCTCGGCGTCAGCGACCTGCGCTCCTTCGGGCACAGGTCGCGCCTGCGCCAGTTCGGTTATGACAAGCCGGATTGGGACGGCAAGCCGGTGATCGGCATCATCAATACGTGGAGCGATCTCAACGCTTGTCACGCGCATCTGCGGTCGCGCGCCGAGGATGTGAAGCGTGGCGTTTGGCAGGCCGGCGGCTTTCCGGTCGAATTACCGGCGATGTCGCTCTCCGAGCCGTTCATCAAGCCGACCACGATGCTCTATCGCAATTTCTTGGCGATGGAGACGGAGGAATTGCTCCGCGGCCATCCGATCGATGGTGCGGTGCTGCTCGGCGGCTGTGACAAGACCACGCCGGCGCTGATCATGGGCGCGATCTCCATGGGCATCCCGGCCATCTATGTGCCGGCGGGACCGATGCTGCGCGGCAATTGGGCCGGGCGCACGCTCGGCTCGGGATCGGACGTCTGGAAATACTGGGACGAGAAGCGTGCCGGCAACATCTCCGATGCCGACTGGAACGAGATGGAAGGCGGCATTGCCCGGTCGTTCGGGACCTGCATGGTGATGGGGACGGCGGCCACGATGATGGCGATTGCCGAGGCGCTCGGGCTGTCTTTGCCCGGCGCGTCATCGATCCCGGCGGCGGATTCCAGCCATCCGCGCATGTGCTCGAATGCTGGCCGGCGCATCGTCGAGATGGTGTGGGACGATCTGACGCCAAACAGGATTCTGAGTCCGGCGTCGTTTGATAATGCCATCCGCGTGCACATGGCGCTCGGCGGTTCGACCAATGCGATCGTGCATGTCATTGCAATGGCGCGTCGCGCGGGTATCCCGCTCGACATGGAGCGCTTCGACGAGATTTCCCGTCAGGTTCCGGTGCTCGCAAACATTACGCCGTCCGGAAAATATCTGATGGAAGATTTCTATTACGCCGGCGGCATCCGTGCGTTGATGTCGGAACTGCGCGATCTGCTCGATCTGTCCTGTATGACCGTGACCGGCGGGACCATCGGCGAGAACATCAGCGGCGGCAAGGTGCATCTGCCGGATGTCATTCACCCGCTGTCGGATCCGATCTATGCCGGCGGCGCGACCGCAGTGCTGAAAGGCAATCTCGCGCCGCGCGGTTGCGTGATGAAGCCGTCGGCCGCCGAACAGCGGCTGTGCCAGCATCGCGGCAAGGTCGTTGCGTTCGAGAACTACGACCACATGGCGCGCGAGATCGAGCGTGATGATCTCGATGTGACGCCCGATCATATCCTCGTTCTGAAGAACGCTGGCCCGCAAGGCGGTCCCGGCATGCCGGAATGGGGCATGCTGCCGATTCCGAAGAAACTGGTGAAGGCGGGCGTGCGCGACATGCTGCGGATATCGGACGCGCGCATGAGCGGAACGAGCTATGGCGCCTGCATCCTGCATGTGGCGCCGGAAAGCTTCATCGGCGGGCCGCTGGCCTTTGTGCAGACCGGCGACGAGATTGAAGTGGATGTCGCCAATCGGCGCATCCATCTGCATGTCAGTGATGAGGAGCTGACGCGCCGCCGCGCGGCCTGGAGGCCGCCACAGCCGCATTATCAACGCGGCTATGGCGCAATGTTCGCTCGCCATATCGGTCAGGCGGATGACGGCTGCGACTTCGATTTCCTGGAAGCCGGCGCAGCGACGCCGGAACCGGAAATCCATTGATGGCATAGCGTTTTCGAGCGAAGTGGATACCGGTTCGCGTGAAGAAAACGCGTCAAACAAAAAGAGTCAGAGCGTCGCGTGGATCGCTTCGGCGTACCAGGCCAAGGCCAGCTTGGACGGGACATTCGGATTTTCATCGACGCCCAGACGGAGCCGATAGAATTCGAGCGCACTACGTGCAGTTTTCACCTTCAGCCGCTCGAAATGGCTGAGGATCTCGTCGAGATCCATCGGTGACATGCAGCGTCCGGCCGATTTCATCAGCAGCATCGATCGGACCGTGGCGCGGCAGCATTGCGCGGCTTTGCCGAGAATCAGGATCAGGTCGGGCGACTTGTCGAGCAGCGCGCGCTCCACGAGTTCGATCGGGAAGTCGCCGAGCGCCGAGAAGGCGAGGACGACGCGCTCGAAGTCCTGGGCATTGGCGAAGGCATGCAGGTCCGCTTCGCTGAATTGTCCGGTGCGACGCAACCGCTTGATACGCGCGCGCGCCTTGGCGTGATCGCGGGAGGAATTGCGGACATCGACGCTGATATCGGCGGCAATGCCGGAGACCGTTTCTTCCACAGCCTTTGCAAGCGTCGGATTGGACGCGATCAGCTTTGCGCGGACCTTCGCTGATGCGGTTTCAAGCAGCTTCAGGAAGTGGTCGCGCGGGATATCTCGGCGCGCTCCGACGTAACGTGTGAGGCCTTCGTCATTGGCGGCCTTGCTGACCAGCTTGCTGTAGCCGCGCTCGGAGATATTCGCACCGGCATTCTTCACCACGAGCCGTACCACGCGGTCGTTGCCGCGCTCGATGATGGCCTCGGTCACGGGCTCGCTGAGGCTTTGTCGCTGCGTGATGGCCTGCAGATGGGCCTGGCTCTTGGTGTTGACGTTGTCGATGAGGTCGGCGTCCGTCAATTGAGACGAGTTCGTCAGCACCGGGCCGGCGACTGCGACCGAGTCATCAAAGGCAAGGGAGCGCAGCACTCTTGGCGGGGAGTCGGTGCAGCGGGCGAGACGGCGCGCCAATTGTGCGCGTGCATTCACCTCGATGGTGGCGATCAGCGTCGACAGAACGTCATCGAAGAGTGCAATCACATCCTGGGAGTGGAGCCCCGAACCGTCGATGAAAAGGTCCGTGATACGCGTCAGCGCATTCAGGCGTTTTTCCGGGGTTCCCGCGGCGATCGCGGCCTCCAGTTGCTCGATCAGAGAAGCGTTGTCCTGCATCGTTCCGTTCTTGCATTCGCTCAAAAAAGGCGGCAATCCGCCGGTCTGTCATGCCTCATAAGCGAAATGCTTGAATTCTTTTTGCTTCGATTGTTTCGTGTGTAATTAAAATTCGAGCGAACCTGGAAAGAGTGATGAGCGACGATATCCCCTTCGACAAGACCTTCGACCTCGCACCGGGGATCGTCAAGGAAATCGCGCCCAAGGTCCGTGCGCTCTGCGCCGGCAATGCCAGCCCCTTCACGTTCAAGGGTACAGTCAGCTACATCGTCGGCAGCGGCAATGTCGCCATCATCGCTCCGGGGCCTGACGATCAGGCGCACATCGATGCGCTGCTGAACGCCGTGCGCAACGAGACCGTCACCCACATCGTCCTCACGCACACGCATCGCGACCATTCCCCCGCCGCGGCTGCGATCCGGGCGGCAACCGGTGCGAAAACCTATGGCGAGGGTCCACATCGTGCGTCGCGACCGCTGCATATCGGCGAGATCAATCCGCTCGATGCGGCCGGCGACATGGATTTCCAACCCGACCATAAGCTGTCGGACGGCGAGATGATCGAAGGCGATGGCTGGACGCTCGAGGCCATCACGACACCGGGCCATTGCGCCAATCACATGGCCTATGCGCTGAGGGAAACCAACGCGCTGTTTTCCGGCGATCACGTCATGGGCTGGTCGACATCGATCGTGGCGCCGCCGGATGGCGCCATGAGCGATTACATGGCCTCGCTCTACAAGCTGACGCGCCGCAACGAGGAAACCTATTTCCCGGGCCACGGCAACGTCATCCGCGATGCGCCGCGCTTCGTGCAGAGCTATATCCGGCACCGGATCGGGCGGGAGGAATCGATCCTGCACCGGCTTGGCAAGGGAACGGCGGATATCCCGACCCTGGTGCGGGCCATCTATATCGGCATCGATCAACGGCTGATCGGTGCGGCGGGATTGTCAGTGCTCGCGCATCTGGAAGATCTCGTGGCGCGCGACATGGTGTTGACCGATGGCGTGCCGTCGATCGCCGGCGTTTATCGTTTGGCGGGCGACTGAGCCTGCTGCCCCTTGGTCGACTTGGCTGGCGGGGGCGGCGCCTTCTTGGGCGTGCGGCGTCGCTCCTCACGCTCCAGCGCGACGTTGATGTCGTCTTCCAGATTGTCGAGGAATGTGCTGATCCGCGTCGCATTGCTGCCGAGATCGTGGAAGCCGTAACGTGAGGACGAGCGCATATCGACCCGCGCCTCCTCATCATTGCCGCGGATACGGATCACGAGGTCGTCGCGAAAGCCCATGATCGGCGTGCGGGCCACCGCCTCGATGCGGCCTTCGCGCTGGTTGGGCCTTGGCTCGCGTGAATCGATGATCAGCCAGCGGCGCTTGTTCACCAGCGCCAATGCATGATCATAGGCAATCTTCGGTGACACCGTGAGTTCGAGCGGCGCGACGTCGGGATAGGCGTCACGCTGCTGCTCGGCGGCATAAAGGCCGGCGTATTGCACCGGGTTGGTCGAGCGCGAGCGCAGCCGCCGGATGGCGTCGAAGGCGGGCGGGTCCAGAACATCGGTGGTGATGTCGGCGATCGCCGGCAACTTGTAGGCCTTGTAGCCAAGGTAGGCGGGGTAGGCGAGCAGGATGCCGCCGACCATGATGGTGAGCACCGCATAGCCCAGTCCGCGCAGCCCCTGCCGCCAGATGGTCACGAACGACATCAGCGCCAACAGGATCGCGACAGTCGCAACGGCCAGCGCGCTGCCGAAGGTCACGAGCCCGGGCAAAACATCGAGAATTCCGGAGCGGACGATGATGATCGCCAGCAGCGCCGCCACGACGGCGAACAGCACGAGCCGGCGCGACCAGATCGCGAGCTTGGAATAGGGTTCATCCGGAAGGCGGCGGCGAGCCATCGTCTGTTCCTGCGGGGTCTTCTAGGTAAATCAGTGCGCGACCGGACGCAAAAGCGGTTTCCACATCTGCCGATCGCGCTAGGGATAACCGGAGCAAATGCGTTTCAAGGCCGCCCACTCGGCTGCGTCAAGCAGTCTTGCGCCACCCTTTTGCGGCGGCGCCATGGCGTTGATTCGGGCGACCCGGTCTGCGGTGGCCGGATGGTCGAGGAAAATCGAGCCTTGGCCGCTTTTTCCGGAGATGCGTGCGAGAAAGCTCCCCAGTGCCCTGGCATCGGCGTTCAGCGCCAGCATGGTTTTGACCGCAAGATCGTCCGCCGCAGCCTCCTTGTCGCGGGAATAGGCCGACTTCAGCAGCGATTCGGCCGCCAGTACCACTGCACCGCCGCCGACGAAGTCTCCCAGCAACATGCCGAAGACGAGTGACAGCCCCGAGGCCTGCAGGATCGCGCGGGTTCCGTCACGATGGGCAACATGGCCGAGTTCGTGGGCGATGACGCCTGCCACCTCGTCGACGGTATGCGCCTGATCGATCAGACCCTGGAAGACGTAGATATGTCCGCCGGGCAGGGCGATGGCATTGGCCTCCTTGCGGCGGACCACCGACGCCTGCAGCGGAATGTCGAGGCCGGCGGCGGTCTGCAATTGGTCCATCAGCTTTTCGAACGCTGCGTCACCTGGCCTCTCGACGCCCGCGATGCCACAATCCAGCGGTCGGCCGGGAGGACCGTCATCGAGCATGGACCGGACCTGCGCATCGGCGGCCGCGCCCAACCGCTGCTCGATGCCTTGGGGGACCAGCAGGGCGATGCGATCGGCCAGAAGCGAAACACCGTAGGCGCCGACAAGGAACAGGGATACGGCTGCCAGGAAGCTCAAGCCGATGGCCTTTCGCCGCATCGCGCGGGCGCTGGCACCACTTCGATCGATGTCGGGGCAGGCGAGATCGATCTCATGCGCGACGTCCTGGTCGTAGACCTCAAGACGGGCAAGGTTTGGACTCTTGCGCAGACCGATGCGGAAAATGTGCTCCGGTGCGGACAGGTGCTTCATCCGCGGATAGGGCCATTCATCGATGATCGCGCCATTCTTGTCGCGGATGATGACGCCATCAGCGGTCAGCGCGATCGTCACCGCGTGACGGGCCGACGTAACACCGTCGAAATAGACGGCGGCGCATGAGCGTGGTGCGTTGCCGGTCATATGCCACCCAGATTGAGAATGTCGGCGATGCCTTCGCCGAGTGGTGAACTGGCTTCGCCGGCCGCATGAACCTGCGCGAGCGTGGCGGTGTTCGACAATTCGGTCGATTCAGCCGTGAGCTTCCACATCGTCAGGGAGACAATCGCTTGATACAACGTCGAGAGGCCGAGCGCCGACACAACATAGATGCCGACCATCAGCAGCACGGTGACGATCTCGGATATCTCCGATGAGACCGTAGCAGCGGTCAGGCCGATGATGAACAGGCCGACCAAAGCCAGCACCCCGATCAGCAGGGCGAACAGCAGCACATAGCCAACGAAGCGCAGATAGGCGGCGTAGACATCACGGGTCCGCAGATGCGAGACCGCGACAATGTCGCCAAATCGCACGCCCGACACCCACCAGCGCGTGATGATGGCATGGAAGACCGGCAGGAGCAGCAGCGCCAGAATGATGCTGGCGACAATGGCGATGATGCCGAAACCGACGGCGACCAGAAAACCGGGGCTTGCATCTTCCACACGTCCCAGAACATCGCCGCCGCCTCGCGTCGCGTCGATCGCCGCGCCCCAGTCCACAAGCGCGAATGACGACAGCGAAGCAAGTACCGGAAATATCACCAGCAGCCACAACACGAAGCCGCGCAGGAAAAGCTGCCAGCCTGAGCCCTCGAAACGTCCCTGCAGATCGCCGTAATAGGTGTTGCGCATCTTGAAACGCTCAAGTGCGGCGCGGTTGAAGGGATACGCTAATCCGAGTGTCACAGCTGTCAGTGACCACCACCACACGGCGCAGATCGAATAACGCACGGCCGAGCCGGTTTGGTGAAACCGCAAGCCGCGAAACACAGTGCGTGTCAGGCGGTAGCGCCGGGCAAGATAGATGCCGTACTGGCTGAGAAAGACGAGCAGCAAGACCGCGGAGGCGCTCAGCAGATTTCCGAACGGTCCCAGATCGAGGACCGTGATGAGGAAGATCGTATAGATCGGCAGCAATAAAGCGATGGCTATGAGAAAGCCCTGAAGCAATTCGATCGCCGTGCCGGAATATTCGAACGGCTCGCTGTCAATCGCAGTATGCGCCCACAGGAAACGGCGAATGTCGGTCGCGAGCCAGAAGCGATACAGCCCGAGCGTTACCATGAGGAAAAGGGCGCCGCGAACCAGGATGCGCCAGTAGTCCTTGTCTGCGCCGATGAAACGGATCGGACGCGATGGCGTCTGATTTGCCCGTTCGGCAACAGCCATCTCCGTCACCAACATGACCTGCTCCGCCGCTCCGCCCTGCGTGGTAGCGATGTGGGGGATTCCGCCGGTAAAGGCAATGAGGTCCGCATTACTCGTTGATCAGTGGGTGTACGGAGGAGGAAAACCGGCGGATGCGGAAGCGGCTGAGATCGCTTGTGGTGCGCCCTGTCAGTGCCAATTCGGCCAACGCCTCGCCGATTGCGGGTGCAAATTTGAAGCCGTGCCCGGAACAGGGCGAGGCGATGATGATGCGATCATGACCGGGGGCGCGGTCGATCACGAAATCCTCGTCCGGAGACATCGTGTAGATGCAAGTCTTCGCGGCGACGATGGGGCCGACGCTGGCCGGCAGGAAGCGATGGATCGGCGCCATGACCGACGCTTCGTCTGCTTCCGATATCGATCGATTGTAATTCTCGGGATCGACGATCTCGCCGGCGTGATGGTGTTTGGCGAATTTCAGCCCGTCGTCGTCGTGCAGCGGGAAGCCGTAATGAATGCCGTCTTCGCTTTCGATCATGAAGACCGGAAACCGTTCTGTCCTGAACAGATCGGGTCGCGATGGTTGTACCCAAAGCAGGACCTGGCGCGTCACTTCAAGTGGCAGCTTGATCTCCGGCAGCAGCGATCGGGTCCATGCACCGGCGCAGACAATGGCTGTGCCTGCTTCGTAGACGCGTCTGTCGGTTTTGACGCGCACGCCATCGCCTGTCTGCTCGATGGCGATGACGCGCTCGCCTGTGTGCATGTCGGCGCCGGCTGTGACGGCCAATTCGAGATGCGCGCGGATACCGTCTTCCGCCTGCACGAAGCCGCCGTCGGGTTGCACGACCGCGACGTAATCGTCCGGGATCTGAAACGCCGGATAGCGTGTCATCAGGTCGCGTGCGGACAGGATATCATGTGGCAACTGATGTTCGCGGGACGCGGCTAGCGTGCCCTTGATCAGTGTCGAGTCCGGTTTGCCGATTTCGGCGATGCCGGTCACGGTCATCAGGCCCTGACCGGACTCTTGCTCAAGCTCGCGCCACAGCGCCGCGGCTCGCCGCACCAACGGCACATAGGAGGGATGTTCGAAATAGCCGTGCCGGATGATACGCGTGCGGCCATGCGAAGAGCCGCGGTCGTGGCCGGGTTCGAAGCGTTCAATGCCGAGCACGCGGATATTGCGTCGGGCCAGGTGGTAAAGCGCTGCGCTGCCCATGGCGCCGAGGCCGACCACGATCACATCCTGCGTCACTTTGGATCTTCCATGCCGAATGACCGAAAGATGTTTAGCACGCGGCCCGGGTTCCGCGATTGCCATTGACGCGGCGTTCCAGCACTAATGTCGGCTGGACGGGGGACTTTAAACGCGTGCGACCACGGTACTTTCAACGCCTGCTTGTCATGGTAGCAGCTCTGACATGCGTCGCGGGTTTCGCCGTTGCACGTGCGCAATCGAAGTCAAAGCCAACACCGCCAACGCCCGCGCAATCGGCAGCGCCGGCATCCCCATCTTCGTCAGGCGCCGAACGCAAACCGGCGGTACCGGTCGTCCCGATGGAGGACTTTGCGGCAGACCCCGAACCGGAGACCACTGCCAACGCGGCCGACGTCAAGCCCGAAGCGCCATCGGCGTGTCGTATCCGGATCGCTGACCGGATTGCCGTGATCCAGCCCCTGCCACCGCTGGCCGGACCGGGCGATTGCGGTGCGACCGACGTTGTGAAGCTCGAAGCGGTCATCATGCCCGACAACTCGCGCGTCACGCTGACGCCGGCCGCAACGCTTCGCTGCACGATGGCTGAAGCGATAGCGACATGGGTGCGTGAAGACCTGAGAGCGTCGGTTGCCTCGCTTGGCTCTGCCATGCGTAATCTCGACAATTACGCATCCTACGATTGCCGTGGTCGCAATCGAGTTGCCGGCGCAAAGATCAGCGAGCACGGCATGGCCAATGCCATCGACTTTCGCGGTGTCCAACTTGCCAACGGCAAGTTCGCCGGCTTTACCGACCGGAACTTCGCCCGCGATTTCCGCGAGACTGTTCGCAAGCAGACCTGTGAGCGTTTCACGACGGTCCTTGGTCCGGGTTCCGACGGCCATCATGAAACTCATATCCACGTCGATCTGGCGCAGCGGCGGGGTGGGTACAGGTTGTGCCAATGGAATGTGCTGGCGCCGGTCGATGAGATACCGCTGCCGCGGCCGAGGCCGCAGGAAGCGCCTTAAGGACACAATTCCAGCCTGATCTCGCTTGCTTTTGATGATGACGTGAACGCACTTTTCATCGAGATCGTGTAAAGCCCTCCCATGAAGCCCGTCCGTCCTGCCGATCTCTTGCCGGCCGAGGAACCTTCGCGTGCCGGTATCAGTCGGCGATCGCTGCTGCTCGGCAGCGCGGGACTGGTTGCCGTATCCGGGGCAGTCGTTGCAGGTTATTCCGGCGCCGCAGCAGCCTTGATGCTGGGCGTGACACGTTACCGGCTGACGCCGCGCGGCTGGCCGGCCGGCTTGAAGCTGAGCATCACCGTCATCGCCGATCTTCATGTGGGCGGCCCCAACATGGGCTCCGCACGTGTGAACGAGGTTGTCCAGGTCGCCAATAATCTGAACTCGGACATTGTGCTGTTGCTGGGCGACTATGTCGCGACCCATCGTTTCGTGACCGAAGTGGTCCCACCGTCCGTCTGGTCAGCCGAACTTGCCCGGCTCAAGGCACCGCTCGGCGTGCATGCGATTTTGGGCAACCACGACTGGTGGTTTCGCCAGGCGCAGATCCGCCAGGCTCTGGCGCAGGCCCGGATTCCGGTGATGGAGAATACGGCCGTCCTGCTGGGCGAGGGGCAGTCGCGCTTCTGGCTGGCCGGGCTTGGCGACCAGATCGCCCATTACATCTCGCCGGGCCATTTCCGGGGTGAAGATGATCTGCCCAGGACGATGGCGCAGATCAACACCGACCATCCGGTGCTCTTGATGGCACATGAGCCCGATATCTTCGTTCAGGTGCCTGACAGGGTGTCCCTGACGCTGGCCGGGCATACCCACGGCGGCCAGATCCGCGTGCCCTTGATCTGGCCGAGCTTCGTGCCGTCGGTCTACGGGGCCCGTTTCGCCTATGGGCACATTAGGGAGGGAGGGCGCGATTTGATCGTGTCCGGCGGACTGGGCACCAGCGCCGTGCCCTTTCGCCTCGGCGTGCCGCCGGAGATCGTACGGATCGATCTGGGCGGCTAGTCCGTCCGCTAAATAAAAACGGCGCCGAACCGGCGCCGTTTTCCTGAAATCGATCAGACTGTTACTGGGTCAAATAGCGGTCCGCCATTCCGAACGCCATTTGCGGGTTGTTCGGGGAATCGCCCTGCTTCGGTGCCAGCACCACGACGACGGTGTTTTCCTTGACCCGGTTATAGAGGTCGATCACGTCCTCGTTGGTCATGCGGATGCAGCCAGACGACACGGCCGAGCCGATATATTCGGGCTGGTTGGTGCCGTGGATGCGATACAGCGTGTCCTTGCCGCCTGTGTAGAGATACAGGGCGCGGGCGCCGAGCGGGTTATGCGGGCCCGGGCCGACGATGTTCGGAATGCTCGGTCCGAGGCGCTCCTTGATCGCCGCGGTCGGAACCCACGTCGGCCATTCGGCCTTGCGGCCGACCTTGGCAATACCCGAGAATGTCAGAGCTTCCTCGCCGACGGTGATGCCGTAGCGGATCGCCTTGCCCTCCGGGAGCACATAATAAAGGAAGCGGGAATCGCTATCGACCACGATTGATCCGGGCGATTCCTTGCGATGATAGGTGACGATATGGCGCCGATATGGCTCCGGGATCGTCGCCTGCGCGTATGGCACCTTGGCCATATACTCGCGATCGCGCGGCTTTAAGTTTGCCTCCGATGCAGGCTCAAGCGTGGCCGTCGACACGGTGCCGACACAGCCTGAAACACTGAGCCCGATGAGGAGAAGCGCTAACAGGCGCATCGCCAGGTTCCTTACATTTGTGCGCCGCACAGGGCGAAGATTCTTACGGACCATATCCGAAAGAATTGCGAATCATCCAGCGAGTTGGCCGGCTTGGCGCTTGGTCCTGTGAAGGTGTTGCTAGAAAGCCGCAACTCTTCCGAGTGCCAAAAATAACGCGACGCCGGCAGGGCTTGTGAAGATCGTCTCACAGAACCCGTTAAACGACAGTTTACCCTGTTGGGTAGAGAAATAGGTTCGCAAATTAACGGCCCGTCGTGCTCGTTCCGATCACTAAAGTTTGTGACGGGATGCCGCCAAGTCTCACGATTGAAAGCTCAATTTCGCCCCACTGGAAACCAATCCATAAGGCTTCATTCCCGGATGGGATGAAATGCCAATTGAGGAGGATAAAATGAATTCCGCCAAGGCTTCTGGCCAGTCGCTTGAAAGCCGGCACCCTGAGGCCGATCTCGACCGCCGTTATGGACGGATCGCTATTTCGGCCGTGGTCGCAGTTCTGCCCTATCGCAGCGAGACGAAAAAAAACGAGGTCTACGCCCCCGTCGAGGCCCACGACTGAGTAAGGCGACGCGAGCCAATGCTGCGCGAGAGCCAATTGAGCCAATAATAACTTGAAGTCGGACTGGCGTCTCGCCATGACTCCGCGCTCTGCGGTTATGCTCCGCAGAGGGCGGAGGCATCATGCTGACGGTTTATGTACTGCGCGGGACGGCCCTTGAGCCGCATGTGATGGAAGGCAGCAAGGATCTGCCGGCCGGTCTGCCAGAAGCTGCTGTCTGGCTTGACCTCCTTAATCCGAGCATCGATGAAGACCGTCTGGTCGAGAAGCTGATCGGGGTGGCGATCCCGACCCGTGAGGAGATGCAGGAAATCGAAATTTCCAGCCGTCTCTATATCGAAAATGGCGCGCGCTACATGACGGCGACGCTGATGTCGCAATCGGACACGCCGTCTCCCGTTACCACGCCGGTCTCGTTCATTCTGGTGGGGCAACGCCTTGTGACCGTGCGTTATGATGAGCCGCGCCCTTTCGCCATGACGCGGCACAAGCTTGGTCGCGCCTGCCCTTCCAATGTTAATGGCCAGAGCGTGTTGATGGATCTGCTTGATGCGATCATCGACCGGAACGCTGATATTCTCGAGCGCATCGGCGCCGAGGTCGATCAGGTCTCCCAAAAGGTGTTCGAGACACGCCGCAGCCGCGGAGGATCGTCACGTGTCTATCAGGGCATTCTCTATTCGATCGGCCGCAAGGGCGACCTGACCTCGAAAGTCCGCGAAAGCCTCGTATCGATCGGCCGGCTGGTATTGTTCCTGGCGCAGGAAGGCGAGGATTTGCGCTGGTCGAAGGAAATGCGGGCCCAGCTCAAGACCATGCAGCGTGACGTGCAATCGCTGTCAGACCACACGACTTACCTGACCAACAGCATCACCTTTCTGCTTGATGCGATGCTGGGCCTTGTCAGCATCGAACAGAACAACATCATCAAACTGTTTTCGGTCGTCGCCGTGGTGCTGATGCCGCCGACGCTCGTCGGCACCATTTACGGCATGAATTTCGAGTATATGCCGGAACTCAAATGGGTAGGCGGCTATCCAAGTGCACTGGTCGCGATGATCGTCTCGGCGATCCTGCCGTACCTGTATTTCAAGTGGAAGAGGTGGCTTTAGCTATTATTTGACGCGTTTTCTTAATGCGAACCGGTGCCCACTTCGCTCGAAAATGCGATAGCCACGCTCACACGTGCTGGCCGCCGTTGATGTGAATCTCGGCGCCATGCACGTAAGACGATGTCTCCGTGCACAGCACATAGATGATCTTGGCCACTTCGTCGGGCGTGCCGAGCCGATGCATCGGAATTTGCTGCTCGACGATCTTGTCCGTGCCCGGTGACAGGATGGCGGTGTCGATCTCGCCCGGCGCTATCGCGTTGACGCGAATGCCGAGCGGTCCGAAGTCTGCCGCCATTTCGCGCGTCAGAGAGGCCAGCGCCGCCTTCGAGGTTGCATAGGCTGCGCCCGCGAACGGGTGGACGCGGGATCCGGCAATCGACGTAACATTGACGACCGAGCCGTGGGTGACCTTCAACTGATCGATCAGACCGCGCGCCAGCATGATGGGGGCGAAGAAGTTTACCTGAAAGACATGCTGCCAGACCCTGATATCCGTCTCGATCGCGCTCAACCGCTTGCCGCCCTCGGCCTTCGGTGAAATCGCCGCGTTATTCACGAGCGCATTGAGTTGCCCCTCGGGGAGCCGACGCTTGATCTCTTCAATCGCTTCAGCTGTGTTCTCAGGATCGCTGAGGTCGACCTGGATATGGTCTTCCGGTCCGGCTTCCCACGGGCAATTTTCCGGAAATGGGTGACGCGAGCAGGTGATCACGCGCCAGCCCGCGGCCGAGAAACGTTTGACCGTCGCATGACCAATGCCGCGGCGGGCGACGGTCAGGAGCAGCGTACGGCGTGGGCCGTTCTCAGGCGAGGAAGGCATGCGTTGATCCTGCTGGGACACTCGGAGATGTCTGCAAAGGGTTCAGGGATAGAGGCGCGTTTTGGTCCATGCCTTATCGTTCGGCGAGCGTACAAAAACAATGCGGTCATGGAGCCGAAACGGACGGTCGTGCCAGAATTCCATCGACATGGGCGTGACCCGAAAGCCGGACCAGAAGGGCGGTCTCGGGATCGCCCCGATTGGATGGCGGGCAGTGACCTGTGCGATGGCTTTCTCGAATGCATGACGGCTTTCGAGTGGCGAAGATTGCTTGCTCGCCCACGCACCAATCTGTGCGAGGCGCGGGCGGGTCGCGAAATAGGCATCGGCTTCGGCGTCGGTGACGGCCTCGACATGGCCGCGGACGCGCACCTGACGACGGAGCGATTTCCAATGAAAAAGAAGCGCGGCCTCCGGCCGCTCGTCCAACTCGCGGGCCTTGGCGCTATTGAGGTTGGTGTAGAACACAAAGCCGTTTTGATCGAAGCCCTTCAGAAGCACCATCCGCACGTCCGGAAACCCATCCGCGCCGGCCGTGGCGATCGCCATAGCCGAAGGGTCATTGGGTTCGGTATGCGTTGCTTCCTCAAGCCACGCCCCGAACAGGACGAATGGCTCGGCACTTTCTGTGAAATCACCGTTCTTTAACGGTTCCGTCTCTTTAATGGTCGGGGTGTCTGTCATTCTGTGGAGTACCGGGTGGCCGGCCTGTTCTCGCGTTGTACCGTTGGGCATGTGGAATATAGGGGAGCGCAACTCGCGCGCCTATGCCGGCTGCTGTCTTGCGCAGGCTCGGTGCTGATCGCAAGTCTCTCGGCCGGTTGCAGCACCAGTTATCAACTCGGGTCGATGTTCCGAAAGGA
>JAEYVN010000438.1 GCA_023431725.1 Pseudomonadota bacterium | reverse complement strand
GGGCATCGGTAGTGTCGCCGTTTCGGCACGCTGCGGGCGCTCCCAATGGAAGTGGGAAAATGCACTGCCGGCGACCAGGAGTATGAGCGCTGCGAATACGGCAACTCTACGAGGCATGATCGCTTTCCCTCTATCTCGTGCCGTCAGCAACCGCTCGATGAAGCTTGCGCACCGTTCGTTGAAGTTGCGGACGAACCTGCGAAGCAATTGGTTCCGGTTCCGATCGTCGGTAATGATGGATTCTGCGTGGGATCGACCGGCGCCGGACTCAATCCCCCGACGCCAAGCTCGGTCGCACCCATCGGGATGCCGACCCGGCCAACGCTGCCGGGAATCGCAATTCCAGTCGGCGAAGATGCCGATGCTGCAGGCCGTGCCAAGGCCGTGCTGATGCCCGGCGCGCAGGTGCCGGACGCATTCCCCAGCGTTCCGCCGCCATCGAACGTCGCTGTCATCGATGTGGTTGCCTGCGTTCCCGGCATTCCCGGCGTCATGTTCATGGAGCCGAGTGAGGCTTGCGGAATCGCGCTACCGAACCCCGAGCAGATTGACACGCTGCTGGTCGATGGGCCCATCGATGAGACACCGGAGGCCGTCGGGCTGACTCCAAAGTTCGTCAGTTCGGTTGCACCAAGCGGGATGCCCGTGGGAGCGACAGGGGTCGCTGCGCCGATACCGAGCGGCGAGGTTGCTCCCAGCAGCGGGGGCGTCGGTGCGCCAATCGGCCCGATTTGCGCGATCGCCGACGTGCACGGCAGCAACATGCCCAGTGTCGCAATCAACAGCCAACGTTTCATGTCGATCTCCGGAGTTGCCATCGCCTTATGACAGTGAGCGGTGATACGCGGTCGGCGTGAGACCTGTGGCCTTGCGAAAAGCCGAGGTGAACGAGCTCGTCTCACAGAATCCCACCGCAAGTCCGATATCCGTCACCGAGGGGAATGCCTTCGCGAGCAAAGCTTTCGCGTGCTCGATGCGCCGGCTGTTGTGATAGCGATGCGGCGGCAGACCGAATGATTGCTTGAACGCGCGGCAGAAATAATAAGGGCTCAGTCGTACAAGCTCGGCCAGTTTGGCCAATGGAATGGTCTCGGAGAGATGCTCCTCGATATAAGACGTAACGACTTTTTCCTGCCAGGCGGCAAGTCCGCCGCGAACAGGTGCTTCCTTGACAGATACGCCCTGATCGAGACGAACGAGCTCGTGCGCCAGCACTGAACCGAGCGCTTCCAGGTAGGACGGATTTTCCTGCGCGCCGCCTTCGATGAGCGCCATCAGTTTCAAGGCCGTTTCACGTACCGCCGCATTCTCGAAGAACATGCGCGGCGCCAATGGAACGCCCGCGTCGGAGAAAGAAGGCATCACGGATGGATCGAAATAGAAGAATGTCACCCGGGTCAGCACGCGCGGGTCGTGCCATTCGCGAAACTCATGCCCGGCCGGAACGAACGTCAGCTTGCGCTTGAAGTCCCGCAAGGTTGACCGCGAGAGGCCTTCAACAAACGTGTCACCGTCGTTGCGTGCGCCCTGTTCGTAGACTGCGAGTAGATGACGCTTGGAGTGGAAGCAAAACTCGACCTTGCGCCGTTGTGTCACCTGAACGATCTCAGCCGCCATGCCATTCCATGCGAACTCCTGACGCTTGACGATATTCGATGGAGACACCTGAACAGCAAGAACGGTGGCATCGTTGCGGGAAGCCGTCGTTGCATCCGTATCAAATGCGCTTCTCCTCGCATCGAACTGCCGGAGGCTCCTGGTCGAATCGAGCATCGACCCACGGGCCTGCAAGCTGGACTGGCTGAAAGAAGGAACGGTTCTGGAGAGTGACGGCTGCATCAGCATGGCTTTCACCTTGACCTTCGCTGTTGTCCCGAGAGTGGGTTTGCCAACTTCGATGGTCAAAGTAGCGGTCGAGGCGCCGATCTCTCCATTCTACCTAGGTTACGGAGAATGCCGACTTGGTTTGACTGACCTATACCCATGTATAGGGATAGCTCGTAGATATCCGGAAAAATCCGGGTTTCAGCGAATTTTGCGATCGGGCCGTCCAAGGCCGGCGCAACGGCGCGAGCGCAGGTTTTCTTGCCAACTCGCGAGGGCAGGTTATGGCTGTGTTGCCTTGTTCTGGCTCAGCGCCTCATCAAGACACTTGATCAGGAAGCGACCATCGAACGGCTTGCACAGGAAGCAAACAGCGCCGGCTCGCATTGCGCGCGCTTCGACGTCTTCGTCGACGAATGCCGACATGAAGATGATCGGGATGCGCCGCCCCTCGGCCAACAGTCTGCTCTGCAGGTCGAGGCCGCTGAGTCCGGGCATCTGCATGTCGGTGATCACACAGGAGCATTCGTCCACGTGGGGTGATTGCAGAAATTCCTCGGCAGAGGAAAATGCGTGAGCGGTGAATCCGAGAGATCGCACAAGACTTCGTGTGGCTATGCGGACCGACTCATCATCGTCAACGATTGCAATCACTGGGGACGTCTGCAAGTGCACTGTCCATTGCATGTCCGCTGCATGAGGATCAGCAGGGACAACGTTAGGGACGTGAGCCTGCAACGCCTACGATATAAGGAAAATCATACATACGTTTAATCGCATTGCGATTGTCTTGTGCGGCGCAAACCTGTGATTTTCGCCTGCGCGCCCGTGCCGCGAACAGCTTCGCCTCCTTTTCATTCTCATCGTGGGCCGATCGGGCGGCAGTGGGCGAGGCAGTCTTTTTTACGGTGAGGAGAAAAAGGGGGCCGCCAGCACAGCGCTGCCGGCCCCATGTCCGTGTCCAGACGAATGTCGCGGGAGGGGACCAGACATTCGCCACTGTTAGCGGCGAGGACGGGGGGGAGGGCCCCGGGGCTGAAGCCGCTTAGAACACAGACATTACGTTACGTTTGACCTTTCCCTTCAGTGTGCCTCAGCAAGCTATTTGTAAGCCCTCCTCACATCGGCTGCTTTTTCGGGATTGCGCTGAATCTCGCGAGCTTGCGTTTACTGCAGCCCATT